>JAOPWT010000495.1 GCA_025965555.1 Mycobacterium sp. | reverse complement strand
TGCGCCAGCCGGGACGCTCCCCGGTCTCCACCACGGCACCCAGCGTGGCGAAGACGACGACGACGGCCACGGCCACGGCGCCGGCGGCGGCCGCCGCCGACTGACCGGTAGGCATCGGCCAAGAGACTGCCGAGGGGATCACCGGGCGGGTGATCCCCTCGGCACTCTATGCGCTCCTCGGCTTGCGGGCATGCAATTGATGTGTGATACAGGTGTTTTCGTCACCTGAATCGCAGGGTCAGCTGCGGGCAATGTCTCAAGCCAAGCAGCCAGCAATGTCCCAGCTCGACCCCGATCAGCGTGTCGAATATGGCTTCCGCTTGACTCTCTCCCTGCGGGAGACCGCACCGTGGGGTCATGACTCTGAACGACAGCCAAGACGCGGCCACCTCATGGGATGCGCTCCCGGCGCCGATTAAGACCTATTTGACTGAGCACGCTGGGCGCGAGAGCGCCAAGGTGCTGTCCGCCTTCACCGCCGACGCCGTCGTGACCGACGAGGGTCGCGGACCGTCGACGTCATGCAACACCTGGAAGGCGACTTTCCCGGCGGGGTCGCCGACCTTCACTTCCGATTTGCCCTGGACGGCGCACTGATCAGCCGGCTGGTGATCGAGCCATGACCAGGCGTTGGTTCATCACCGGTGGCACGCCGGGCGGTTTCGGCCTGGCCTTCGCCGAAGCCGCTCTCGATGCGGGGGACCGGGTAGTGCTCACGGCACGGCGCCCCTCGGAATTGGACACCTGGGCGGGAGCCCACGGCGAACGAGTACACGTCGTGCAGCTGGACGTCACCGATGCCGCACGAGTCCGGGCCGCGGTGCGCTGCGCCGAGGAACGCTTCGGCGGCATCGATGTACTGGTCAACAACGCAGGCCGCGGTCATTACGGATCCATCGAGGGCATGGACGAGGCCTCCTTGCGTGCGATGTTCGAACTCAACTTCTTCGCCGTGCTCTCGGTGACACGGGCGGTGCTTCCAGGTATGCGCACCCGGAGCAGCGGATGGGTCATCAACATGTCCTCGGTGGCCGGACTGCGTGCAGTGACCGGATTCGGCTACTACAGCGCGGCCAAGTTCGCGGTCGAGGCCGTCACCGATGCGCTTCGCGAAGAGGTTGCGGCGCCGGGCATCCAGGTCATGGCGGTCGAACCGGGAGCGTTTCGCACCCGAGCCTATGCCGGTTTCGAGGGTGAACCGATCGAGGAAGTAATCCCCGAGTATCACTTTTTGCTGGAGCAGATTCGCGACGCGATGATCGGCCAGGATGGTGCACAGCCCGGCGATCCGCGGCGAGGGGCCCAGGCGGTGCTCACGGCGATGGCCCAGACGCCGCCGCCACGGCGCCTGGTACTGGGTAGCGGGGGATTCGATGCCGTTATCGAAACTTTGGAGCAGACCCTGACCGACATCCGTGCGAACGAGACCCTCTCGCGTGGAGCGGATTTCGACTGATGAAGCGCGCGGCGAACTCCGCACAGTGTTCGCCTTCACCGCGACGAGCTGACGACCGCCTCCGACTCGTAGATCGGTCCGTCGACGGTCAATGCATGGGCGACAATCCAGCTGCCGAGGCAGCCGTAGGTGACGTCGATGTCGTCGAGCGGACCGTCGTGAACCGTGACAGCCAGTTCTACCGCAGGCAACCCGATGACCTCGATCCGCCCGGACGGGCGGGGTGCGCGGACCGGTCGAAAGACGGCCATTGTCCGGGCGCGAGTTCAGACCGCGATTCTACAAATAGCTTTCAAGAAGGAGTGGAGATCATGGACGTCCGCGGGACGCAGACGTATGACTACGTCGTGGTCGGCGCGGGATCGGCCGGCTGCGTGCTGGCTGCCCGCCTTTCGGAGGATCCGGCGACCCGGGTGCTCTTGCTGGAGTCCGGTCCTGCCGACAGTAGGCCCGAGATCGCCGATCCGCCGGCCTGGCCGTCGCTGTGGGGTACCGACATCGACTACCCCTATCGCACTGTCCCGCAGTCCGCTATCGGTGGTTCCGAGCACGAGTGGCCACGCGGTCACACCGTCGGTGGCAGCGGCAGCATCAACGCGATGGTGCACCTACGGGGTCATCCGGACGACTTCGACAGCTGGGCCAAAGCCGGCTGCGCAGGCTGGGATTACGACTCAGTGCTGCCCTTCTTCAAGCGCATGGAGACTGTCAACGGTCGAGATGCGCGTTACCGGGGCAGCGACGGGCCGATGCGTCCCGCCCCCGCCGCGGAGCCCAATCCCCGCTGTCGCGGGTGTTCCTCGATGGTGCGGTCGTGGCCGGCTTCCCGTTGACCAAGGATTTCAACGGTGCCGTGGCCGAGGGAGCGGGCTGGCACGACCTGTCGATCACCGGGGGCGTTCGACAGAGCACTGCCGTCGCCTACCTAAACCCGCTGCGTCACTGCCGACCCAACCTCACCGTGTCCACGGGATCCCGCGTGCAGAGGCTGCTCTTCTCCGGAACACGCTGCACGGGAGTCGAGTTCAGGCGCAATCGGAATGTCATCAGTGTCGGTGCGGCCCGCGAGGTGGTGATCAGTGCGGGGGCGGTGGACTCACCCCGCTTGTTGCTGCTGTCCGGTGTGGGTCCGGCGGACGAGCTCGACGCCGCAGGAGTCGATGTGGTTCACGACTTGCCCGGAGTCGGACGCAACCTGCACGACCACCCGCTGTGCGGTGTCGTCTACGAAGCGGCGCAACCCATCCCGACGGGTCGGGCCAATCACGCCGAGACGTCGATGCTGTGGCGCAGCGCAGAATCGTCGGGTGGCCCCGACATGCAGCTGATGTTCATCCACGTGCCGTTTCATCTGCCGCACCTGACGGCGCCGGCGAACAGCTTCACCGTCGCGGTCGTCATCGTTCCCGAGGCGCGGGGTTCGATCCGTCTCGCGGGTCCGGACTCGACAACCCCGCCGCTCATCGATCCGAAATACCTTGGCGCGGAATCCGACGTGCGGCGGATGGTCCATGGCCTGGAGGTGGCGCGGGAAACGCACGGAGCAAGCCCTTCGACCCCTGGCGCGCTCGCGAGGTGCTCCCTGGCCCCGACATCACTGACGAGGCAGCGCTGCGCGGGTTCCTGGCCCAGGCCACCAGCACCTACTACCACCCGGTCGGCAGCTGCGCCATGGGCACGGGACCGGAAGCGGTGGTAGGTCCTGATCTGCGAGTCAGTGGCCTCAGCGGTGTTCGGGTCGCCGACGCATCGGTGATGCCGCGGATCGTTTCGGTCAACACCAACGTGGCGACCGTCATGATCGCCGAGAAGGCCGCTGACCTGATCCGGCAAACTCACCGTTGAACTGGGAGTTCAGGATCTCAGTCGAGGAGCAGGGCAGCGGCTGTCGG
The DNA here is from genome assembly GCA_025965555.1 of Mycobacterium sp. Taxonomy (GTDB): domain Bacteria; phylum Actinomycetota; class Actinomycetes; order Mycobacteriales; family Mycobacteriaceae; genus Mycobacterium. Next base: position 179 of record JAOPWT010000495.1, on the reverse strand, counting down.
GGCGTCGGCCAGCGATTCGGCGAGGTCGTTGAACTCCGTCACGTTGTCGAGTTCGGTGCCCATCGCGATGTTGGTGACCTTCTCCAGGAAGATCTCGACGACGACGGGAACCTTGTGCTCTTTGGCGAGTTGCTGCGCCCTCGCCAGGGCAGGTCCGATGTCATCTGGCTCGACGACCT
>JAOPWT010000488.1 GCA_025965555.1 Mycobacterium sp. | reverse complement strand
GCTCGCAGATCGCCTTGCGGCGCTCGAGGTTGTCGGCCTGGCCGTCCTCGTCGAAGGCCATCACGACGACCGCGGCACCATACTTGCGGCACAGGCGGGCCTCGCGGACGAACTTCTCCTCGCCCTCCTTCATGGAGATCGAGTTGACGATCGGCTTGCCCTGCACGTTCTTCAGGCCTGCCTCGATGACCTCCCATTTGGAGGAGTCGATCATCACCGGGACGCGGCTGATGTCCGGCTCGGCCGCGATCAGCTTGGTGAACCGGTCCATCGCGGCGACGCCGTCGATCATGCCCTCGTCCATGTTGATGTCGATGACCTGTGCACCGACCTCGACCTGCTGCAGCGCGACCGACAGCGCGGTGTCGTAGTCCTCGGCCTTGATCAGGTTGCGGAACCGGGCGGAGCCGGTGATGTTGGTGCGCTCACCGATGTTCACGAAGAGGGAGTCGTCGGTGATGTTGAGCGGCTCCAGCCCCGAGAGCCGGGTGGCCACCGGGATCTCCGGCAACTCGCGCTGCGGCGTGCCCTCGACGACCTTGGCGATCTCGGCGATGTGCGCCGGCGTCGTGCCGCAGCAGCCGCCGACCAGGTTGACCAGGCCGGCCTCGGCGAACTCGGCGATGTAGCCGGCCTGAGCCTCCGGGGACTCGTCGTACTCGCCGAAGGCGTTGGGCAGACCCGCATTTGGGTAGCAGGAGACGAAGGTGTCCGCGATCCGCGCCACCTCGGCGATGTAGGGCCTCATCTCCGGCGCGCCCAGGGCGCAGTTGAGTCCGACCGCGAGCGGCTTCGCGTGCCTGACCGCGTTCCAGAAGGCTTCGGTGACCTGACCGGACAGCGTCCGCCCGGAGGCGTCGGTGATGGTGCCCGAGATGATCAGCGGCCAGCGGCGTCCGCGCTCCTCGAACAGCGTCTCGACGGCGAACACCGCCGCTTTGGCGTTCAGCGAGTCGAAGATCGTCTCGATGATGAGGAGGTCGGCGCCACCGTCGACGAGGCCGTTGGCAGCTTCGAGGTAGGCGGCGACCAGCTGGTCGTAGGAGACGTTGCGGGCCCCGGGGTCGTTGACGTCCGGCGAGATCGACGCGGTTCGCGTCGTCGGCCCGAGGGCGCCTGCGACGTAACGGGGCTTCTCCGGGGTGCTGAACTCGTCGGCGGCCTTGCGCGCCAGGGCGGCCCCCGCATAGTTCAGTTCGTAGCTGTGTTCCGCCATGTCGTAGTCGGAGAGCGAGACCGCGTTGGCGTTGAACGTGTTGGTCTCGAGGATGTCGGCGCCCGCCTCGAGGTACTCGCGGTGGATTCCCTCGATGATCTCCGGCTGCGTCAGGTTGAGCAGGTCGTTGTTGCCCTGCAGCGCAGTCGGCCACTCCCTGAATCGCTCCCCGCGGTAGCCTGCCTCGTCTGGCCGGTCGCGCTGGATCGCCGTACCCATCGCGCCGTCGATCACCATGATCCGCTGGCGGAGAGCTGCGATCAGCTCGTCGGTGCAGTCGGGACGGATGTTCGGCTCCAAGGCGTCCACGGTGTCTGACTTCAGGGCGCTCACGTACGTTCCTTCCGTAACGGAAGGCGTCCTTGACTCTGCCGAGCGTGGCGGATACCGGCTGGGCCCCGGAACCGTTGCAACGCCTCTCGACCAGAAAAGTCTACGTCGTCACCCGATCGAGGTCTGGACGCCCATCTCTTCGCTGACATCGACCCCGACCCGCGCTGCGATCGCGGTGCCCCTTGAGCCACGGCTCGCGGATCCCGTCGGGAATGTCGTAATCACCAAGGTTAACCAGATTGCAGGCGAACGCATTTCGTCTCGGCGGCGTCGGCGGCCGCGGCGAAGTGCTCGCGGTGAATTTGCTCGATGACGTCGGGGCGAGTCTCGTTGAGGATCTCGTTGCAGCCCTCGAGGTCGTTGAAGTCGTCGAGGGTGAGGTCGGCCGCTTGCAGCTGGGTACCCATGGCACCGTCGCCGACCATGACGCGCTTCGCCAAGGTGTCGAGCAGGTCGGTGTCGTATGTGGGGTTGTTTGCAGCACTCACAGCATCAGGGTAGTCGGTCAAACCAAATCGCTTTCGGTCTCGCCGCGCCGATCGAGGCCCGGCGTGCGGGCAAACTTCGGGTACCTGCGGCCGACTTACCCGCCGTATACAGGGCCTTCTTCGAGCTCTAGGCTTTCGGGGTGGCGGTGCGGTGGCCACTGACCGGCCGGTCGGGGGAGATGCGACACATCGAGGCGGCGATCGCCGCCCCGCGGCTTTCCGGTGTGGTGGTGTCCGGCGCAGCGGGCGTCGGCAAGAGTCGAATCGCACGCGAGGCACTGGCCATGGCGACCGCGCGAGGGTGGGAAACCCGCTGGGTGGTTGGCACGGCGTCGACGAAGGCGGTGCCCCTCGGAGCGTTCGCCGAATGGATCCAACCGGGTGCGACCGAGACGGTCCAGCTGGTCCGTGGCGTGATCGATGCAATCACCTCGGCGCCGTCTGAACACCACCGGGTGTTGCTGTGCGTCGACGACGTACAGCACCTCGACGACCTGTCGACGTTCGTGGTGCATCAGATCGTTCAGCGCGGCGCGGCAAAGGTCGTTCTCACCGTCCGTGACGGTGACCAGATCTCCCCGGGCGTGCGGGAAATCTGGCTGGACGCCGAGTTCGAGCGGCTCGATCTCCGACCGCTCTCGCACGACGAGACGTCCACGCTGTTGGCGGCGACCCTCGGCGGACCGGTGGACCCCGATGCGGCGGGGCAGCTGTGGCGGCTGACCCGCGGCAACGTCCTCTACCTGCACGACATCGTCGAGCAGGGCCTGACCGACGGCCGCATCACCCAGGAGGACTGGCACTGGCGGTGGAAGGGCGAGCCGGTCGTGCCCGCCGATCTCATCGATCTGATCGAGTCCCGGATGGGCGGGTTGCCCGCCTCGGTGAACGAGGTGATCGAGCTGCTCGCGGTAGCCGAACCGATCGAGCTGGAATCGCTCCGGCGGATCACCGATCCGACCGCGGTCGAGGAGGCCGATGCCCTGGGCCTGATCACCGTCGAATCCGTCGACGGCCAAGTGGAGATCCGGGTGGCGCATCCGCTCTACGGAGAGGTGCGCAGTAGGCGCGCGCCGGCGTCCAGATTGCGACGCCTGCGCGCGCTGGTGGCGAACGAACTCGCGGCGTGCGGTCGGCGTGACGAGATGCGCGTCGTCGTTCGCCGCGCCACTCTGAGTCTGGACTCAGACCTCGAGCCGGATCCCGACCTACTGCTCACCGCCGCGCAGGGGGCCGTATGGCTGGCGGACCTCGTGCTGGCCGACCGATTGTCCGACGCGGCGATACGTGCCGGCGGCGGTATCGAGGCGTATCTGGTCAGGGCGCATGCACTGTCGTGGCTGGGCCGTGGCCAGGAGGCCGACGCGGCGCTCAACGGCATCCCCGACGAGGAGCTGAGCGACGCCAGCCGTTCGAGGGTGGCGTTCCTGCGCGCCACCAACCTGCTGTGTGCGATGGCCGATCCGGCTGGCGCGAAGAAGATCGTCGACGAAGCCTCCGACGAGGCTCCCTCACACGCCAGGGACTGCATCGACGCGTTCTTCGTGGTGCATGGCGCTGCGATGGGCGAGCCCAACGCACTCGAGGCGTCATCGACGGACCTCGCGCTGCAGCGGCTCCCGGCGGTCGTCGGCGCCGTCACCTCCTGGGCTCTGACCGTGGCACTCGGAGATGCTGGCCACACCACCCGCGCCCTTGCCGCCGCGGAGACCGGTTACGCCATCGCGGCCAGTGGTTTCGACGCCGCGCAGATGCGCTTCGTCATCGCTGACGCCTGCGTCGGTGCCCTGCTGCTGGCAGGCCGGATACCCGAGGCGCTGCAAGCGTCCGAGCAGCTCTGCGTGCACTCGGCCAACCTGCCTGGCGCAGCGCAGCTCCTCGGTTCCGCTCTGGCGGGGCGGGCCGCCGTCGGCGCCGGCCGGCTCGACACTGCATGTTCGCTTCTGGAGCCTGCGGTCGAGTCGATCTTCGCCGCGGGCGACACGAACGGCTTCGGGTACCAGTACCACCTGCCACGCACCGTCGCTCTGGCCATGCGTGGCTCGACCGTCGCCGCTGCCGCCGCATTCGAGGCGCTGACGGCACACCGTTACCCGAGCTGGCGCTATCTGGACCACTCGTATGCCATCGCCGAGGCGTGGGTCACGGCCTGCCGAGGCGCGACCGGTGAGGCCGTCGGGATGACTCTGATCGCAGGCGAAGATGCCTGTGGCAGAGGACAATTCGCTGCTGAGGTGATGTGCCTGCAAACGGCGGTGCAGTTTGGCGACACGTCGGCCGGGCCCCGGCTGCGTGAACTCGAGGCCGTCGTCGACGGGCCGCGCTGCCGCGCCGCGGCACGATTCGCCGAGGCCCTGCACGACGACGACGGCGACGCCCTGGCCGTCGTGTCGGAGGAATTCGAGCGGATGGGTGATCTGGTGGCCGCGCTCGATGCGTCCGCGTACGCCGCGGTGGCGTATCGCCGGCGGGACCTCCGCGGACCGTCGCTGGCCTGCTCGACGCGGGCCGAGGCGCTCGCCGAGCAGTGCGGCGGTGCCCGCACCCCCGCACTTCGTCAGGTCACGAAACCGTTGCCCCTGACCGACCGTGAACGCGAAATCGTCATGCTGCTGGGCAAGGGGCTGTCCAGCCGAGCCGTGGCCGAGCGTCTGGTTCTCTCGGTTCGGACCGTGGAGAGCCACATCTACAAGGCCATGGCCAAGACGGGCACCAAGACCCGGGACGAGCTCGCCGCGCTGATCTCGCAGTAACGACGCAATCGTCGCGGCCATCGAGTGCGACTCCGGAACCCGACCCGCCAGTCGATGGACCTCGCCGGTGCCTGGCAGGGCTTACGCTGGCCTGGTGACAGACCTGCCCGACCTGCAGGACACCATCATCGTCGCGGCCTTCGAAGGCTGGAACGACGCCGGTGACGCGGCCAGCGACGCGCTCGAACACCTCGACGTGATCTGGGAGGCCGAGACGATCGTCGAGATCGACGACGAGGCCTATTACGACTACCAGGTGAACCGTCCGGTGATCCGACAGATCGACGGTGTGACCCGCGAGCTGGTGTGGCCGTCGATGCGCATCTCGCACTGCCGCCCCCCAGGTAGCGACCGCGACATCGTGCTGATGCACGGCGTCGAGCCCAACATGCGGTGGCGGACGTTCTGCGCCGAGTTACTGGCCATCGCCGAGAAGCTCAACGTGGACACCGTGGTGATTCTCGGCGCACTTCTCGCCGACACCCCCCACACCCGACCCGTCCCAGTGTCAGGGGCGGCCTACTCCCCCGAATCGGCCAAGTTCTTCGGCCTCGAGGAGACCCGGTACGAGGGACCCACCGGCATCGCGGGCGTCTTTCAGGACGCGTGCGTCGCGGCGGGCATCCCTGCCGTGACGTTCTGGGCCGCGGTCCCGCACTACGTGTCGCAACCGCCGAATCCGAAGGCGACGGTGGCATTGCTGCGACGGGTCGAGGACGTGCTCGACATCGAGGTCCCGCTGGCCGACCTGCCGATCCAGGCCGAGGAGTGGGAACAGGCCGTCAGCGAGATGACGGCCGAGGACGAGGAGATCGCCGAATATGTCACCTCACTCGAGGAGCGCGGTGACGCCGAGGTGGACATGACCGAGGCGCTCGGCAAGATCGACGGCGACGCCCTCGCTGCGGAGTTCGAGCGCTACCTGCGCCGCCGCGGCCCTGGTTTCCGGGGCTGAGTCGACTGCCGCCGCGGCTACGCATCGCAGCGGCCCTACTTGGCGCCATGGCCGTCGTCGCGGCCTGCGCGCCCGACGACGACCGGTCGGGAGACTTCTCGCGCTCCGTCGACATCGGCGGTCGCAGCGTCTATCTGACGTGCCAGGGCCAGAACCGGGATGGCGACGCCATCATCGTCCTGATCTCGGGCTACCACGACTCGTCCGACGTGTGGACCGCAACGGATGTCCTCGATCTGCGCAAGCCCGCGGTCGGACCGCCCGTCCTTCCCGCCCTGGCGGCGTCGCACCGCGTATGCGCCTATGACCGCCCCGGCACCCTGCGCTACGTCGAGGGCACCCCGCTGACCGATCGCAGCACGCCCGTCGGGCAGCCGCGGACGGCGAACGATCTGGTCGCCGAGCTTCACGACGTCCTGGCGGCGGCTGCAGTACCCGCGCCCTACGTCGTGGTCGGCCACTCCCTCGGCGGCCTGATCGCACGGGCCTACGCGCAGAAGCACGCAGACCAGGTGCGCGGCGTGGTGTTCGTCGACGCGATCAGCGCCTCGATCCCCGCGGTGTTCGGCACCCGATGGCCCGCCTACCGGGATCATGGCTTGAATCCACCCGTCGACCAGATGCCGGTGGCCTCGATGCGCAGTCCCGACTCCGAACGCGTCGACTTGGACGCCAGCATCGCGGAAGTGCTTGCGGGGCCGCCGTTTCCGAAGGTTCCGGTCGCAGTCCTCACCAAGACCGAACCGTTCGTCGGGCTGCAACCCCTTCCTGGGCTGCCCTCCGACGAGACCAACCGACTCTACGAGAAGGCGCAGGACGACGTCGTCGCACTCGCCCCTGCCACGCCCCAGACCTTCGCCACGGGCAGTGACCACTACATCCAGTTCTCCCAGCCCGATCTGGTGGTTCAGGCAGCCGAACTCATCGAGCGGCGGGCACGACCGTAGCGCGGCGCTCTTGCCGTTCGAGGTAGCGGGCCTTGGACTCGTCGAACTTGGCCGCCTCGGCCTCCAACTTGTCGATGAAGGCACCCAATTCGTCACGCTTGCGCTCGCCATCACCGGTGAAGTCGTTGCGCTCGAAGATCCGCCACTTGCGCAGCACCGGCAGCACGACCTCGTCGAGGTGCTGGCGTGCGTCGTAGATGCCACCGACGGCCATCTTGACGGCGTTGCGGCGGAAGTTCGGGATCGAGAAGCCAGGCATCGCGAAGTTGAGCAAGATACGGGTGATCGAGTGCAGGGCGCGGTCGGGCGACAGGTCCAGCGCCGCGCCCGTCAGCCCGCGGTAGAAGATCATGTGCAGGTTCTCGTCGAACGCGATGCGCTTCAGCAGCGCGTCCGCAACGGGCTCTTGACACGCCTTACCGGTGTTGCGATGCGAGACCCTGGTGGCCAACTCCTGGAACGTCACGTACGCGGCGGCGTCGAGGAACGACTCCGGCGCGATGTCCCCCTGACCCTGCTGTCCGGGGCTGAAACCCGTCGTGACCTGCCGCATCCTGGCCTGTTCCAACTCCATCGGGTCGACCGCCCTCGTCACGACCAAATAGTCGCGCAGCGCGATGCCGTGCCGGTTCTCCTCGACGGTCCAGCGGTTCACCCAGGTGCCCCAGGCATCGTCGAGGGTGAAGTAGCCCGCGACCGCACGGTGGTATGACGGAAGGTTGTCCTCGGTGAGCAGGTTGGTCACCATCGCGATGCGGGCCAGTTCGGACAGCGGCGACTGTTCGAGTTCCCAGTCCCGTCCCCCGAGTGCCGAGTAGTTGGAGCCGTCCGACCATGGCACGTAGTCATGCGGAGACCAGTTCCTGGTGGCGGCGAAGTGCTGGTTCAAGCCGGCTTCGACAACCGGTTCGAGTTCTCGGATCAACTCGGGGTCGGTCAGAAATCGTGCCATCGTTCCGCCCGCCGTCAGCACGCCGCGATCGGGCGGAGATGACGCAACACGCTACTCCAGCGCCAGCCCGAAACCGGCAGGACGCGCCGGCGCGCTACCGGTCTCGCACGCGATGACCAGGTGATGACGAGAGGTAGCCGCCGATCGAGTTTCACTGGGCCACCTTGTCCGGCTTCGGCGCCTGCCACTGGCCGTTCAGAGCGTCCGGCTTGGGCCAGTACACCCGCAGCACCAACGAGAACGGACCCTCGGGCGCGGGCAGCCAGTTGGGTTCCCGTTCCTTGCCTGGCGATTGCCTCTGGACGTACAGCGTGTAGCCACCGTCGGCATCCGGAACCAGCTCACGCAGCATCGGCGAGTTGATCAGGTAACGGTTGATCGCGTTCGCCACCAGCAGGCTCTTCGGCAGCTCGTACATCGTCAACGACCAGAAGGCGTTGACGGGCGGCAACTGGCCGGGTGCGAAGTGATACGTGTAGTCGTCGGCTCCGGTCAGCGGCGCCCCCGCCGAGTCATTGGAGAAGTTCGGGTAGAGCGCCTCTGCGGCGGTGTTGCCGTAGATGCCGAACACGGCACCGGCCATTCGGTACAGGTAGTCGCCCTTGAGATCGCTTGCGGTACCGAAGAATTGCGCAGAACCGACTTCGCCGGTGTCGATCTTGTTTTTCTTGAGGGCGTCGAGTTCGGCCCACGCGTCGGCCATCCCGCCCTGGATGGCCGTCCGCATCTCGGGCGTCAGCTTTTTGGCGTCGAAGGCCCCGTCCGGGCCGATGCCGATGGAGGCGAACCGGTCCCGCATCTCCTTCTCGGACGGCAGGGTCGGGGCGAACTTCAGCGCGAAGTCGAGGATGTCGAAGAATTGCGGCGAGGAGCGCTCCTGTTCCGGCGTCAGCGCGGGGACGTAGTCGATCGCAGGCGCAGGCGGCGGAGGCGGCTGGTTCAGGAACGCCGACAGAGGCTGCACCTGGTACCCGTCCTGGATCTTCTTGACGTTGTCGACGTCGGCCGGGTCGAACAGCTGGGTCCGGTACAACACCAGCGCCAGGTCGGTGTCGGATTTGATCACCTCGTTGACGCCCTCGGGCTTGGCGCCCTGCCAGTTCGGGCCGACGAGCAGGTACCTGCCGCCGCTGTTGCCGGTCGTACGACTGCCGACGTAGGCGAAGTTGTAGGTGTAGAGGTCGACGAACTGCAGTGAGTAGTAACGGTCCTGCGCGATCGGCGGGACGGTCAGCACCAGCGGCTCGGCGCGCAGATCGGCGCCGAGCGCGGAGTAGGGCGTGTCGGAGTTCGGGGTCTGGATCGCGGTATCGGCGGGGGTGTACACGCGTGCCGTGCTGTGGACGACGTTGCGATCTCCCTTGTACTCCGCGTTCTGCTTGTCGACGAAGTAGTCGTATTGCACCCGGTAGTTGTCGACGATCGGAAAGCCGTAGACGTAGGCCTCTTTGGCGATCGCTCGCGCATCCTGGGGGCTCACGGTGGCCGGCGGCGGCGCAGGCGTCACGCTGACCGGCTCGGTGTCCTTGCGGGGGCTGCACGCCGTGGCGGTCACCAGCAGCACCGCCGCAACGCTCAAAGTCATGGCCTGTGCGACGAAGGTCAACTTCACGCCGATATCAAACCACTACGGGCGGGCTCGCCCCGCGAATCAGCGGTCGGCGGGGTGTCACGGCCCCGACGGCTTGTCCACCTTCTCGGAGTGCACGCTCGTCGACCGACCGAGCGCTGCCACCTCGGCATCCATCCGCGGGAGCAGATCGGGGACGAATCGGCGGACGGGCGCCTCACCCAGGCGCGTGGACATCACCGGACGCAGCCATCGCATCGCAGCCACCCAGCCCGGGCAGTACACCCGGGCCTTGCGGCCCTCGATGCCCTTGACGAAGGCCGCGCCGCACTTCTCCACCGACGTCGTGGTGCTCAGCGGATAGGGCAGCCTCGACAGCATCTCGGTGAACGTGGACAGATCAGTCTTGCTGTCGCGCACCATCGCCGTGTCGATCCACGACATGTGTGCCGAGCCGACGTCGACTCCGCGGTGGCCCAACTCGAGCCGCAGTGCGTTGGCGAACTGCTCGACCGCTGCCTTGCTGGCGTTGTACGGCGCCAGTCCCGGCGCGGCGGCAAACGCGGCCAGGGACGAGGTGATCAGGACGTAGCCCCTGCGGTCGATGAGCGAGGGCAGTGCGGCTCGCACCGTGTGGAACACCCCGAGGACGTTGATGTCCAGCAGCCTCTTGACGGCCTCCGGGTCGACCTGCAGGACGGAACCGTAGCTGGCGATGCCCGCGTTGGCCATCACGACGTCGATGCCACCGAACCGCTGCACGGCCTGATCGGCGGCGGCCTGCATCGCAGCGAGGTCGCGGACGTCGGCGGCCACCGTCAGCACGCGGTCACCGCCGAGCGCGGCGGCCTGTTGCGCCAACGCACCCGCGTCGACGTCGGTCAGGACCAGCCGGGCACCCTTGGCGTGCAGCCGCCGGGCCACCTCTGCACCGACACCAGCGGCACCACCGGTGATGAATACGACTTTCCCGCTAGTGGAACCCATGAGCGAAAGCTACTACAGCGCTAAAGCTCGACCCCTAGCAACGCGTCGACGACAGCCGCCACCCGTGCCGGCGCCTCGGCATCCCGACCGCCGTACTCCAGCGCATCGGTAGTCCAACCATCCAGCGCCGCAAGTACTTTGGGAGTGTCAAGATCGTCAGCCAGGTACTGCCGCACGCGAGCGATCACGTCGGCGGCGTCGGGGCCCGCAGGCAACGCGGTCGCCGCACGCCACCGGACGAGTCGGTCCTGCGCCTCGGCGAGGACCGCATCACTCCAAGAGCGGTCGGCACGGTAGTGTCCGGCCAACAGACCGAGCCGAATGGCCGCGGGCTCGACGCCGTCGGCGCGCAGCCGCGACACCAATACCAGGTTGCCGCGGCTCTTGCTCATCTTGTGCCCGTCCCAGCCGATCATGCCCGCGTGCACGTAATGACGAGCGAATCGCCGCTCCCCCGTGGCTGATTCGGCGTGGGCGGCGGAGAACTCGTGGTGCGGGAAGATCAGGTCGCTGCCGCCGCCCTGGATGTCGAGGCCGGTGCCGATGCGGTCCAGTGCGATGGCGGCGCACTCGACGTGCCATCCGGGTCGGCCCGGGCCGAACGGGGACGGCCAGCTGGGTTCGCCCGGCCGCTCCGCGCGCCACAGCAGCGCATCCAACGGGTCACCCTTGCCCGCGCGGTCGGGATCCCCACCGCGTTCGCCGAAGAGCCGCAACATGGTGTCGCGGTCATAGCCGGACTCGTAGCCGAACTGCACGGTCGCGTCGGCGCGAAAGTACACGTCCGGATACTCGGCGTCCTCGACCACGTAGGCCGCCCCGGAGGCCAGCAGCTTCTCGACCAGCTCCACGACCTCGGCGATGGCGTCGGTGGCCGCCACGTAGTCGTGGGGCGGAAGGACCCGCAGCGCCGCCATGTCCTCGCGAAACAACTGGATCTCCCTGGCGCCGAGCTCTCGCCAGTCGATGCCGTCGCGCTCTGCCCGCTCGAACAGCGGATCGTCGACGTCGGTGATGTTCTGCACGTACTGAACGCCATGACCGGAGTCCAACCAGGACCGGTAGACCAGATCGAACGTGAGGTAGGTCGCCGCATGACCGAGGTGGGTCGCGTCATACGGGGTGATGCCACACACGTACATAGTTGCGGTGTCACCGGGCGCCACCGGACGCACCTGGTGATCGGCGCTGTCATACAGACGTAATTGCGGTCCGCGACCCGGTAGCTCCGGAACGGTCGGCGCCGGCCACGATTGCATGGCTCCGACTCTAGGGTGTGCGTTCAGGTCTGCCTCCTGCGTGGGTCTGAACGGGCGTCACTCGCAGTGAGGGACAACGCGCGCAGCCGATCCATTCCCCGAGGCGTCAGAACACCGACCGGATCGCCCCGAGCAGGGTGTCGGCCAGCTCGGGCCTGCACATCACGAAGTCGGGTAGGTACGGGTCCGGCCGGTTGTACCGAAGTGGTGACCCGTCGAGCCGCGACGCATGAAGACCCGCGGCCATCACCACCCCTGCCGGTGCCGCCGAGTCCCATTCCCACTGTCCGCCCGCGTGTACGTAGGCGTCGACATCACCGCGGACGACCGCCATCGCCTTCGCGCCTGCCGACCCGATGCCGATCAACTCGACGTCGAGCATGTCGCGCAACCACCACAGCACCGTCGGCGGCCGGTGGCGGCTCGTCGCAATGCGGATGGGGCCGGGATCCCGCGGCGGCGGCGCGGTGACGGTGTCGGTGCGGTACACCTCGCCGACGGCGGGTAACCCGACGGCGGCATCGGTGATCTGTCCCGACGGTCCGCCGGTGCGCTGCCAGAGCGCGATGTGGACGGCCCAGTCGGTGCGGCCGGGCATCGAGAACTCCCTGGTGCCGTCGACGGGGTCGACGATCCAGACGCGGTCGGCCCGCACCCGCGACAGGTCGTCGGCGGCCTCCTCGGACAGCACGGCGTCGTCGGGTCGGTGTTCGCGAAGCCGGTCGAGGATCAGCGTGTTGGCGCGCCTGTCCCCGGCGTCGCCGAGGTCGTAGTAGTCGTGGAAGCCGATCTCGGCGCGCAGCGCGACGAGCATCCGACCGGCTTCGGCGGCCACCTCCGCGGCGAGCGCCGCATCAGTCGTGCGGGTGCTAATCGGGTGCTACTTGGGCGTGGCGCCGGGAGCGCGCACGACCATTGGCACCGCGGGGAAGTAGGCCGCCATCTCCGAACGGCACCTGCGCAGTGCGGCGGTGCCGAAGCCGCGGTGGCGGTGCTCGGGGTGAATCCAGATCCGGACGTTCACCTCACCGCCGACGAGCTCGCCGAAGACCATGCCGACCTTGTCGGAACCCTCCTCGGCGACGAACCACACCGCCTCCTCGTTGGACACCCTGCCCAGCGCGGCGCTGATCTCGTCGTCGATGCTGCCCGCGGGCGCGCCGGAGCCGTCCCCCTTCGCGCCGACATCGGTGGTGCGGGCGATGAAGATGTCGCGGTCGGTGGCTGAGGAGAACGACCGGAGCACCAGGCTCTCCCCCGAGCTGGCGGGCCGCTCCCCGAGGGTGAAGGTGAGCTGCTTGTTCAGGTCCTCGAGTTCTTTGCCGATCCGGCGCCGAGAATCCCTGGTGAGCTGGTCGAACGACATGCTCATGACGGCCTCACCGCCGAGGTGCGAGGTTTCGAGCAGGGCCGAGATGGATTCGACGGCGGCGGCTCTGTCATCGGCCTCGACGATCATGTCGAGCACCTCGTGGCGACGGTCGAGCGCCTTCTGGAGGGCGTCGGTGATCTCCCGACGGGCGGCGGCGTGGTCGTGATCGGTCATGACGATGAGCGTAGAACACCTGAGGAGGCAGGCGGGGGGAACGCACGCCCCACGGGGAAAGTCAGAACGCGGGCCACGGGATGGGCCTGCGCCGATCCGGCGACGGCATGACCGGATTCTCCAGCAGAGCAACGGCTCTGGCATACAGCGCGTCGATCTCCCGATTGCTGATGTGTGGCCGCAGTACCTCGTCAAGGTCGCCGAGCAGCGCGTCCCGCAGACCCGCGACGTCGCGAAGCGCATCGTCGTCGATCGGCTTGCCCGCCCAGCCCCACAGCACCGTGCGCAACTTGTCCTCGGTGTGCAAGCTCACACCATGGTCGACGCCGTACACGCCACCGTCGACGCCGCACAGGATGTGCCCACCCTTGCGGTCGGCGTTGTTGATGAGGACGTCGAACACCGCCATCCGGCGCAGTCGCTGATCGTCGGCGTGGACGAGGGTCACTTCGTCGCCCGCGTAGTCGTAGGCCTGAAGGATGGGCAGGAAGCCAGGCGGAACGTGGCCGGACGGGAGCAGGTCGACCAGATCAGGACCCGCGTCGTGCTGCTCGTCGGCGTGGTCGTCGGCATCATCGTCATCGTCACCGCCGTCATCGTCGAGCGCATCGCCGGGTTGATCAACCCATCGCTGCACCATCCCCCTGCCGGCAGGCCCGTCGCGAAGGACGGTGTAAGGCACCACGTTCCAGCCCAGCGCCGCCGACACCAGATATGCCGACACCTCGCGGCCCGCGAGGGTGCCGTCGGGAAAGTCCCACAGCGGCGCCTCGCCGGCGACCGGCTTGTACACGCAGTGCGCCTGCCGATCGTCGAGGTGGGCCTCACAGAGGAAGGTCGCATTGCTCGCCGAGCGGATCCGCCCGATGACGGTCAGTTGACCATCCCTTATCACTCGGCGCAGAACCTCTTGCTGATCGCCGTCCTGCTCAGGTGTCGGGGTCATCGTCGGATTCCGCCAGGGCGCCTCGTCGGTAACCGTTGGTGCGCACGCAGATGTGGCCTGCGGGATCCAGCGGCTCGTCACAGAGCGGGCACGGCGGCCGCCCCGCGGAGATGACGCGGTTGGAGCGGGCCGCGAACTCCCTGGCCGACTCGGGACTGAGGAAGACGCGCACGGCGTCGGGTCCGTCCTCGGCGTCGTCGAGCACCACTGACGCGTCGAACTCGGTATCGGATACCGCGAGCAGCTCGACGACCACCGTCTGCGCCTCGGAATCCCAGCCAAGGCCCATCGTGCCGACGCGGAACTCGGCGTCCACGGGAGTGATCAGGGGGCTGAGGTCCTCGATCTGGCCCGTCTCGGGCGGGACCGGGGTGCCGAATCGGCGGTTGATCTCCAGCAGCAGCGCGGCGATCCGCTCGGCGAGCACCGCCACCTGTTGCTTCTCGAGGATTACCGACACCACCCGTTCGTCGTGGACAGCCTGAAGATAAAACGTGCGGTCGCCAGGTTGCCCGACGGTCCCGGCCACGAAGCGGTCGGGTGAGCGGAAGACGTGAATCGAGCGGGTCATGGCACCTCCCAAAATACCGGTATTGCCACCGCAGTCGTAATTCGAACGGCGACGTGCTCGACGTGTTCGATCGCGGTCAGTCGGTGGAACCGCCGACCACCGCGTCGCCCGAGGGCTCGGGCTTCGCCGAAAGGGCTGCGGTCAGCGCGGGACCCGTGTGGTTGACGTGAAGGACGAACGGACGCATCGACGTGTAGCGGATGACGCTCATCGACGCCGGGTCCGCGGTGATCCGCTGGAAGCTGTCGAGGTGCGTGCCGAGCGCATCGGCGATGATCGACTTGATGACGTCGCCGTGCGTGCACGCAACCCAGAGCACGTCGCCTTCATGCTGCTCAGCCAGGGTGCGGTCGTGCTCGCGGACCGCCGCCACCGCCCTGGCCTGAACCTGCGCCAGCCCCTCGCCGTCGGGGAACACGGCAGCGCTGGGCTGTTGCTGCACCACCGCCCACAACGGTTCCTTGATGAGGTCACCGATGTTGCGGCCGGTCCAGGCGCCGTAGTCGACTTCCGAGAGCCGTTCGTCCACCACGGGTTCCAGACCGAGGGCACCGGCCAGCGGGGCGACCGTTCGCTCACAGCGCAGCAGCGGCGACCGCACGATCGCCTTCACCGGCAGTTCACCGATGCGGGCGATCACCGACTCGGCCTGTTCGCGTCCCTTGTCGTCGAGGTCGACGCCAACGGAGCGGCCCGCCAATGTGTGGGCGGTGTTCGACGTCGAGCGACCGTGGCGCAGCAGGATGACGGTCATTGTCTTTTGATCAACATGGGTCGTTGCACCATCACTGTGCCGCCACGACGCCGGTGCCGAGCAGGACCAGAAGGGTCACGCCGAGGATCACGCGATAACCGACGAACCAGTACATCTTGTGGCGCACAAGGAATTTCAGGAACCACGACACGGCGGCGAGGCCGATGACGAACGCGATCACGACGGAGACCGCGAGCTGCGGGCCGGAGGCGCTCAAGCCCTTGCCGTCGGGGTGGAACGCGTCGGGCAGCGAGTACAGCCCCGAAGCGAGCACTGCGGGAATGGCGAGCAGGAAGCCGAAACGGGCGGCCGCCTCGCGTTCCTGGCCAAGGAACAGGCCCGCACTGATGGTGGCGCCCGATCGAGACACACCGGGGACGAGCGCAAGGCACTGCGACAGCCCGATGAGAATGCTGTCCTTCCAGGTGAACTGCTCGATGGGCCGGGTCTGCTTGCCGAAGTACTCGGCGGCGGCGATCACGGCGGAGAAGACGATCAGCGCGGTCGCGATGACCCAGAGGTTGCGCACGTCGTCCCGGATGTAGTGCTTGAAGATGAGCCCTGCGGCGCCGATCGGGATGGTGCCGATGATCACCCACCAGCCCAGCCAGTAGTCGGAGGTGCGACGCGAGGCGTCGCGCAGGCCGCCGAACCACGCCGTCACGATGCGGCCGATGTCGCGAGCAAAGTAGATCAGCACGGCCAACTCCGTGCCGAGTTGGCTGACGGCGGTGAACGACGCACCCGCGTCGTCGGCGAAGAACAGCTGCGACACGATCGCGAGGTGCCCGGACGACGACACCGGTAGAAACTCGGTAAGGCCCTGGACCACGGACAACACGACCACCTGCAGCCACGACATCTCCATCACGGAAGAAGACCGTACCGCGCTGCTCCTGTTAGCGGGCTGACCGCGGCACCGGTTGGGCGTCGGCAACGGCGTCACGGACCGCGGCGGTCAAACTGCGCTCGTCGGCAACGTCGACGTGGGCGAGGCTGCGACTGGCCACCGCGACGACGTCCTCGGCCTGCGGCACCGGCCCCGCCAGTCGCGGCCGGTACACCTCGACGGACAAGTTCTGCCGATCCACGTGAAAGGAGAAGCTCCTGCCGTCGCCGACTCGGCCAAACCCGCTGGCGTGCATGCCCGTCGAGACGATTTCGATGGCAAACTCGCTTCCGGATAGGTCGCTGTCCGCCGCCAGGGTCATGCCCGAACCATACCGCCGGGGCGGTTCTGGAACGTGCCTAAACTGGCCATTCGATCGCCATCCAATTCGCACATGTGAGAGTTACCCCGTGCCGCCGAGCCAGACACCGAAGAGTCAGCTAGCTCACAGCGCCCTCGTGCTCGTGACCCTGGTTGCTTGTGTAGCGTGCTCGTCCAAGCCCGCGGACAGCCCACCGCCGACTATCTCTCCTGCCCAGGCGGCTGTCTCCCCTGCGGTGGCCGACACGCCATCGGGTTCGGTGCGACCGCTGGCCGGTGCAGGCGAGGCCGCCATCTTCGACCCAGCTACGTCGTCGATGGTGGTACTCGACCGTGACGCCGCAGGTGGCTCCGCCCTGGTGACGTTTCCCGTGTCCGGGCCGTCCAGGACGGTTGCCCTACCGGCACCGGCGACCGCGATCGTCGGCGACGCAAGCGGCACGGTGTTCGCCTCGACGAAGGGCGGTTACTTCATCGTCGACGTCAGGGCCGGTGCGGTGAGGCGATTCGACGTCGACGGCGAGCGCGATACCGAGTTCACCGCGATCACCCGTCGGGCCGATGGCAAGGTAGTGCTCGGCAGCGCCGCAGGTGCGGTCTACACCCTGGGGTCCGAAACCGCGGTCGAGGCGCGGCTGCAGATCTTCGCCAGGGTGGATGCCCTTGTCGCAAGAGGCAATACCGTCGCCGTGCTGGACCGCGGCCAGACGTCGGTCACCACGGTCGACCCGTCCGGCACCCAGCAGGAGCATGCGCTGCGGGCAGGCGAGGGCGCGACCACGATGGTGGCGGATCCGCTGGGTCGCATTCTGGTCGCCGACACCCGAGGGCAGGCCCTTCTGGTGTTCGGGACGGACCCCCTGATGCTGCGGCAGCAGTACCCGGTGAAGGGTGCCCCGTACGGACTCGCGGGATCGTCTCGGCTCGCCTGGGTGTCAGAAACGGCGACGAACAGTGTCGTTGGTTACGATCTGGCCACCGGAATCCCCGTCGAGAAGGTGCGTTATCGAACCGTGCAGCAGCCGAACTCCCTGGCCTTCGACGACAACACCGGCACGCTCTTCGTGGTGTCCGGTTCCGGCGCCGGTGTCCAGGTGATCCCAGGCGCTGCGAAGTGACCTCACATCAGCGCGGACGCATGCCCGCGGCGTGGGAGGCCGACCTCTCCGACGACTACGAGTGGGTGCCGCTTCGGCTACCCCCGGACGTGACACGGGTCTCCGCGTCCATCCGGCTGTCGATCGAGGCCGAGTACCGCGGCTGGGAGCTGACGCGCGTGCGTCTGTACACCGACGGCAGCCGTCGGGTTCTGCTGCGGCGCAGGAAGTCCGCCGCCGACTGGATGAACGCCGACGGTCAGCCGAAGCCATGATCTACCGCGCGCTGCGCCGAATCCTGTTCCTCGTCCCGCCCGAGCGGATCCACACGCTGGTCTTCGCGGTCCTGCGCCTCATCACCGCGCCAGGGCTGGCGCGCCGCGGTCTGACCAGGTGGCTGGCCCCTCGCGATCCGGTGCTCGAGACCACGGTGTTCGGCGTCCGATTCCCAGGGCCGGTCGGCCTTGCCGCGGGTTTCGACAAGGACGGTTCGGGCCTGAAGACCTGGGGCGCACTCGGTTTCGGTTACGCCGAGGTCGGCACCGTGACGGCGCGCGCTCAGCCGGGCAATCCGCAGCCGCGCATGTTCCGGCTGGCCGAGGACCGGGCGCTGCTCAATCGGATGGGCTTCAACAATCACGGGGCCGGTGAACTTGCGCTGAAGTTGGGCCGAGGAATCTCCGAGGTACCCATCGGGGCCAACATCGGCAAGACGAAGAGCACACCGCCCGAGGACGCCGTTGACGACTACACCGAGAGCGCCCGCCTGGTCGGTCCGTTGGCATCATTCCTGGTCGTCAACGTCAGTTCGCCCAACACCCCTGGACTGCGCGACCTGCAGGCCGTCGAGTCGCTACGGCCCATCCTGGCGGCGGTTCGCGCCCAAACCGCCACGCCGGTGCTGGTGAAGATCGCGCCCGACCTGTCCGACTCCGACGTCGACGACATCGCCGACCTGGCCGTCGAACTGGGGTTGGCAGGCATCGTCGCCACCAACACCACGGTGTCGAGGGACGGGCTCGCCACGCCGGACGTCGCCGGATTGGGCGCGGGCGGCATCTCCGGTCCTCCCGTGGCGCAGCGCTCGGCCGAGGTGCTGCGCCGGCTGTATCGACGGGTCGGCGACCGCCTGGTGTTGATCAGCGTCGGCGGGATCGAGACGGCCGACGATGCGTGGGAGCGCATCACCGCGGGCGCGTCGCTGCTGCAGGGCTACACCGGATTCGTCTACGGCGGTGGCTTGTGGGCCAAGCACATTCACGACGGTCTGGCTCG
>JAOPWT010000257.1 GCA_025965555.1 Mycobacterium sp. | reverse complement strand
CGAGCTCAGGTGGCTGAACGTCGGTGATCAGACCCCACTCGAACCTGGTCCGTAGCCGGTCCTCGAGGGTGGCGAGCTGTTTCGGCGGCCGGTCCGAGGAGATGACGATCTGCTTGTTCGCGTTGTGCAGCGTGTTGAAGGTGTGGAAGAACTCCTCCTGGATGCCTTCCTTGCCTTCGATGAACTGGATGTCGTCGACCAAAAGGACGTCGATGTCCCGATAGCTCCGCTTGAACGAGGCCTTGCGATCGTCACGCAGGGAGTTGATGAAGTCGTTGGTGAACTCTTCGGTCGAGACGTACTTGACGCGCATGCCGGGAAACAGCCGCTGTGCGTAGTTGCCCGCCGCGTGCAGGAGGTGTGTCTTGCCGAGACCGGACTCGCCCCAGATGAACAGTGGGTTGTACGCGCGGGCCGGAGCCTCGGCGATCGCGAGCGTGGCGGCGTGGGCAAAGCGATTCGAGGCGCCGATGACGAAGGTGTCGAACGTGTAGCGGCGGTTCAGGCTGACGTCGTTGGTGGGGGAGTTCTGCGGCCGGTTGGTGAAGTAGGTAGGCCAGCTCGCCTCGGCGCTGGCAAGAGCTTCCTCGTCGTCGTCGACCTCATCGGGATCCGGCGGTGCGTCTGCTCTGAAGTCTTCTTCGTCGCGCTCGGACTCGGGGTCGGGCGTCGCGATGCGGACGCCGAGCTCGACGCGCTGACCGAGCCGGCGGCTGAGGCTCGAGATGATCGGCTCGCGAAGGTGGCGTTCGATCTCGTTCTGCACGAACGGCGTGGGAACCGACAGCAAAGCAAAGCCCTCGGCGATGACGAGGGGCTTGACCAACTTCAACCACGCTCTTTGCTGCGGAGTGAGGTTGGGAGCAGAGAAGCCCGACGCGACGTCCGGAGGGATGTCACCGTTGAGCTCCGCGACGACGTCGTTCCAAATCGCGACGAACGGTGGGTCGGCGTCTGCGGTCAACGGAGACGTCCCCCCTTTTGGCCAGACGTGTTGGCCGAATAGACAATGACCGGATGTCCACATGGTTATCCACAGATTGTGGATAACCGACACCGGTCGTTGTGTCGTTTCGTACTCGCGGGAAGGCCGAGGTCCCGGGGCTCGTCACAGTGGTCGAGGGCACCGTGGGCTCGCGGTTGCGCGGTCGTTCTCGCTATCGGTTGAGCGCCATCTCGTCTGAGATGGCCTTGGCAGAAGCTAACAGGTTTATTGCCGGGTGCCAACAGTTCTGCAACATTGAACGACGCTTCCCCGTACTCCCGTGTTGGATGGTGACGGGTGTGAAGAAAGTGGCGGATTCGTGACCGAGGTAAGCAGGTTTGACCTAGGGAAATCTCGTCAGTACCCTCGAACAGTCGCCCGAACGTGGCGATACGGCTGCGACTCGGATCACCGGGTTCACGCGCCGGAGCTGGCAAGCGAGACGAACGAAGCGTACGTACCGCGGCTGCTTCCAGATGCACATGAATTCCTTCATGTGCGCGACGGGGGTGGGCGCAATCGTCATTGAGGAGAAATAGCCGTGGCCAAGGGCAAGCGGACCTTTCAGCCGAACAACCGGCGCCGTGCTCGCGTGCACGGCTTTCGGCTGCGGATGCGTACGCGCGCAGGTCGCGCCATCGTGTCGGGCCGGCGCAGCAAGGGCCGCCGCTCTCTCACTGCGTGATGCTGTTCTGATCCGCAGCAGGGTGTAGACAGGTGCTTCCGGCTCAGTACCGGATGACGCGGTCGACTGACTTCGGGCACACCGTCAATCGCGGTGTGCGAGCAGCGCAACCCGACCTCGTCGTGCACGCGTTGAAGTCACCCGACGACGGTTCCGGTGGTCCGAAGATCGGTCTCGTCGTCGCCAAGTCGGTCGGCAACGCAGTGGATCGCCACCGCGTCTCGCGGATGCTCCGCCATGTGGCACGCAAGGTGCTCGACGAACTGGGGCCAGGTGACAAAGTGGTGATCCGGGCTCTGCCGAGCAGCCGCACCGCCATCTCGGCTCGACTGGAGCAGGAACTTCGCACCGCGCTCCGGCGGGTGGCTGCGAAGTCGGGAGTGGCGCGATGAGCCGCCGCGGCAACCGTTTCGCCGGCGCCCCCGCGCGCGGCGTCATCTACGTCATTGACTTGTACCGCACGATGATCTCTCCGCTACGGCCACCCACGTGCCGGTTCACGCCGACGTGCAGTCAGTACGCGGTCGACGCGCTCCGAGAGTACGGCGTCGTGCGGGGCAGCTGGTTGTCCTTGGTGCGCCTGGCCAAGTGTGGTCCGTGGCACCGAGGTGGATGGGACCCGATTCCGGAGCGACGCGAGATTGGATGTCGTCCGCGGGCCGACTCCAGCGGGGTCGTGGATAGCGCGACGCTGAGGAGCGATTCGTTTGTTTAATTGGTTCAGTCTTGATGTCATCTACTACCCGGTCTCCGCGATCATGTGGGTCTGGTACAAGGCGTTCGCCTTCCTCCTCGGCCCTTCGAACTTCTTCGCGTGGGCGCTGGCGGTGATGTTCCTCGTCTTCACCCTCCGCGCGATCCTCTACAAGCCGTTCGTCCGTCAGATCCGGACCACCCGGCAGATGCAGGAACTGCAGCCTCAGATCAAGGCGCTGCAGAAGAAGTACGGCAAGGACCGCCAGCGGATGGCGCTCGAAATGCAGAAGCTCCAGAAGGATCATGGGTTCAACCCGGTCCTCGGCTGTCTGCCGATGCTGGCGCAGATCCCGGTGTTCATCGGGCTGTACCACGTACTCAACTCGTTCAACCGAACGCAGACCGGATTCGGCCGCCTGGGGCTGTCGGTCGAGGAGAACCGCTCGCTCGGCAACTACGTGTTCACGCCGACCGACGTCGGGCACTTCCTGGACGCGAACCTGTTCGGTGCGCCGCTGGGCGCGTCGATGATCCAGAAGGTGGGCCTCGGCGCCTTCGATCACTTCAGCCGACCTGCCGTCATCGCCGTCGGCGTCCCGCTGATGATCCTGGCGGGTATCGCCACGCACTTCAACAGTCGCGCGTCGGTGGCGCGGCAGAGCGCCGAGGCTGCGGCGAACCCGCAGACCGCGATGATGAACAAGCTCGCGCTGTACGTCTTTCCGCTGGGCGTCGTCGTCGGCGGTCCGTTCCTTCCCCTGGCGATCATCCTGTACTGGGTGGCCAACAACATCTGGACCTACGGCCAGCAGCATTACGTGTTCGGCAAGATCGAGAAGGAAGAGGAACTGAAGAAGGAGGAGGAGTTGGCGCGCCGTGCGTCCAACGCTCCCGCCCCCGGTTCCAAGCCCAAGGCCAAGCGCAAGCGGCCGCCCACCAACGGTGTCGGCGGTGCTGAGAAGACCACGCCTGCCGCCGACCTCACCGAGTCTGGCGGGCAGGAAGTCGACGCCGCCGTGGACGACAGCACCGACGCCCCTTCGAAGTCCGTCACCGGTTCGACGGCGACCCCGACGTCCAACGGGAAGGCCGCCGCGTCGAAGGCAGGCAGTGGAACCAACCGTGCGCCGCGCCGCACCAACAATCGCCCGAAGAAGCGAAGGCCCTGACAAGTACCCGATTCAGGTCGGCCCGCGATGGCCGCTGATGGATTGCGAAAGCAAGGAAGTAAGGACGAAACATGACTGACGCCGATACGACCGAACGCACCGAGATCGAGGGTGACGCGCCCAAGTCGGAGAACCTGGAAGACCGCTTGGTGGCGGAAGGCGAGATCGCAGGCGACTATCTCGAAGAACTCCTCGACCTCTTGGACTTCGACGGCGACATCGACTTGGACGTCGAAGGTGACCGCGCGGTGGTGAGCATCGACGGTGGAAGTGATCTCGCGAAGCTCGTCGGGCGCAAGGGTGAGGTGCTCGACGCTTTGCAGGAGCTGACCCGACTCGCTGTGCACCAGAAGACGGGGGAGCGCAGCCGATTGATGCTGGACGTTGCCCACTGGCGGCGCGGCCGCCGCGACGAACTCGCGGCGCTGGGCGACAAGGTCGCGCGACGGGTGCTGTCGAGCGGCGAGCGCGAGGAGCTGGCACCGATGACACCGTTCGAGCGGAAGATCGTTCACGACGCGGTGTCGGCCGTCGACGGTGTGCGTAGTGAGAGCGAAGGCGCCGAGCCCTCGCGGCGCGTCGTCGTCCTCCCTGCCTAACGCTGCGAGTTACAAGCATGTAGTTCGGTGGTGGTGCGGTGTCGGCGGATTCGGAGGATGTTTCACGTGAAACATGGCGAAGCGCCAGCCGCGCCCCCGGCGGCCGCCGAGGTGTTCGGCGAGCGGCTCGAGACGGCTGAGGAATACGCCGCGATCCTGTCGGGTGCCGGCATCGAACGGGGTCTCATCGGCCCCGGCGAGGTGGCGCGGCTCTGGGATCGTCACATCCTGAACAGTGCCGCAGTCGGCGAGTTGTTGGCAGCGGGGGACCGGATCGCCGACGTTGGCAGCGGCGCCGGTCTGCCCGGGATCCCCCTCGCGCTGGCTCGCCCGGATGTGAGCATGACCCTCGTCGAACCGCTGCTGCGCCGCGCCGAGTTCCTCTCCGAAGCGGTTGAACTGCTGGACCTACCGATCACCGTGGTCCGTGGCCGGGCCGAGGAACGCGCGGTGCGCGACGCCGCAGGAGAGATCGATGTCGTTACGTCCCGAGCGGTTGCTTCACTCGATAAGTTGACGCGGTGGTGTCTGCCGCTGCTTCGTCCTCAGGGCCGGATGCTCGCCATGAAGGGTGAGCGGGCGGCAGGGGAGATCGAGGAACACCGCCGGGCAATGAGCTCGTTGGGTGCTGTCGACGTGAAGGTGATGGAATGTGGCGTGAGCTATTTGACTCCTCCCGTAACCGTGGTCGTCGCGGTGAAGGGGAGCCGTTCGGGAGCCGGAGGCAGACCTTCGGGGGCGCCGCTGAGCCAGACCGGGCGAAGCCAGGACCGACGACCATCACGGCCCAACGGGTCGACGAGGAGGAGCAAGTGACGCCACCGCCGATTGGCGAGGGGAGCGCTCCGGAGCCTGCGCCGCAGAATCCGCCGCCCAATGTTTCACGTGAAACATGGCAGCCGCCGGCCGACGAGGCGTGGAAGACCCCGACGGTCGCGGATACCCCGATCGGCGCCGAAGCCGAGCGTGCCGTCCGCCTCCTTCACAATGCGAAGGGCCGACAGCTTCCGCGGCCGCCGCGCCAGCGCGTCTTCACGATCGCCAACCAGAAGGGGGGTGTCGGGAAGACAACCACGGCGGTGAACGTCGCGGCGGCACTCGCGCTGCAAGGCCTGAAGACGCTCGTCATCGACCTCGACCCCCAGGGCAATGCCAGCACCGCCCTGGGTATCGAACACCGCCCGGGGACGCCCTCGTCGTACGAGGTCTTGATCGGAGAGATCACCCTCGAGGAGGCGCTGCAGCAGAGCTCCTATAACGAACGGCTCTACTGTGTGCCCGCGACGATCGACCTTGCCGGCGCCGAGATCGAGCTCGTCAGCATGGTGGCGCGCGAGGGACGCCTGCGCAACGCCCTCGCCACTCTGCAG
>JAOPWT010000444.1 GCA_025965555.1 Mycobacterium sp. | reverse complement strand
ACGGCGTCGGGTGAGGGAATCTTCACGGCGCTGCAGGCCATCGCGACCGTTGTCGCGGTCATCTGTGGCGGCGACGCACCCCCGCCGGCGCGCATCGTGCTGATGTCCGACGGCAAGGAGACCGTGCCGTCGAATCCGGACAATCCGAAGGGCGCCTACACCGCGGCCCGCACCGCCGCCGACCAGGGCGTGCCGATCTCCACGGTGTCCTTCGGCACGAAGTACGGCTACGTCGAGATCAACAGCCAACGCCAGCCCGTGCCCGTCGACGACGAGATGCTGCAGAAGATCGCCGAACTGTCCGGCGGCAATGCCTACACGGCGTCGAGTCTGGAGCAGCTCAAGGCGGTCTTCACCTCGCTGCAGGAGCAGATCGGCTACGAGACCATCAAGGGCGATGCGAGCGTCGGTTGGCTCAGACTCGGCTCCCTGGTGCTCGCGCTGTCGGCGCTGGCCGCCCTGCTGATCAACCGCCGTCTGCCCGGATAGCGAACCCGGCCGATTTCGGCCGGGCACGCGCGAGACGATAGGTTGGCGGGCATGCCCGAATTCGTATCGCGCTCCGTGCTCGTCACCGGTGGCAACCGCGGCATCGGTCTCGCGATCGCTCAGCGTCTGGCGGCCGATGGTCACCAGGTTGCGGTCACCCACCGTGGCTCGGGCGCACCGGACGGACTCTTCGGCGTCGAGTGCGACGTCACCGACAACGAAGCCGTCGACCGCGCCTTCAAGGAGATCGAGGAGCACCAGGGGCCCGTCGAAGTGCTGGTGTCCAACGCAGGCATCTCCGCGGACGCGTTCCTCATCAGGATGACCGAGGAGAGGTTCGAGAAGGTCATCGACGCGAACCTCACCGGGGCGTTCCGGGTCGCCCAGCGCGCATCGCGCAGCATGCAGCGCAAGCGGTTCGGCCGGATGATCTTCGTGGGATCGGTCTCCGGCAGCTGGGGCATCGGCAACCAGGCCAACTACGCGGCCTCCAAGGCCGGTCTGATCGGCATGGCCCGCTCGATCGCGCGGGAACTGTCGAAGGCCGGGGTCACCGCAAACGTGGTGGCTCCCGGCTACATCGACACCGAGATGACCCGTGCGCTCGACGAGCGGATTCAACAGGGCGCACTGGAATTCATCCCCGCGAAGCGGGTCGGCACCGCCGACGAGGTCGCCGGGGTGGTCAGCTTCCTGGCATCCGAGGACGCCAGCTACATCTCGGGTGCGGTGATCCCGGTCGACGGCGGCATGGGCATGGGGCACTGAGCATCTCGCTCCGATCAAACGAGTAAAGGACTTTTGATGGCAGGGTTTCTCGAAGGCAAGCGCATCCTCGTCACGGGGATCATCACGGACTCGTCGATCGCGTTCCACATCGCGAAGGTCGCGCAGGAGGCCGGTGCCGAACTGGTGCTGACCGGGTTCGACCGGATGAAGCTGATCCAGCGGATCGCCGACCGACTGCCGAACCCGGCGCCGCTTCTTGAGCTCGACGTGCAGAACGAGGAGCACCTGGGCAGCCTCGCGGACCGCGTCGTCGAGGTCATCGGTGAGGGCAACAAGCTCGATGGCGTCGTGCACTCGATCGGCTTCATGCCGCAGACCGGCATGGGCATCAACCCGTTCTTCGATGCGCCCTACGACGACGTCGCCAAGGGCATCCACATCTCGGCGTACTCCTACGCCTCGTTGGCCAAGGCCGTTCTGCCGATCATGAACCCCGGCGGCGGCATCGTGGGAATGGACTTCGACCCGACCCGCGCGATGCCCGCCTACAACTGGATGACCGTCGCCAAGAGCGCACTGGAGTCGGTCAACCGCTTCGTCGCCCGTGAAGCGGGGCAGTACGGAGTCCGCTCCAATCTGGTTGCCGCAGGACCCATCCGAACCTTGGCGATGAGCGCGATCGTCGGCGGCGCGCTCGGTGAGGCAGCGGGCGACCAGATGAAGCTGCTTGAGGAGGGCTGGGACCAGCGCGCGCCACTGGGATGGAACATGAAGGACCCAACACCCGTGGCAAAGACGGTGTGCGCCTTGATGTCTGACTGGCTTCCCGCCACCACCGGGACCATCGTCTACGCCGACGGCGGCGCCAGCACTCAGTTGCTGTAGTCGCGATGGCGGCGTTCGACTTCGATGCTCTGCTCCTGTTGTCCTTCGGCGGCCCCGAAGGCCCGGAGCAGGTGCGGCCGTTCCTCGAGAACGTCACCCGCGGTCGCAACATCCCGGCTGACCGCCTCGACGGCGTCGCCGAGCACTATCTGCACTTCGGCGGCGTCTCGCCGATCAACGGGATCAACCGCGCGCTGATCGAACAATTGCGCGCCGAGTTCGGCCGCCGGGGGGAGGACCTGCCGGTCTATTTCGGCAACCGCAACTGGGATCCGTTCGTGGAGGACACCGTCGCGCAGATGCGCGACGACGGCGTGCGTCGGGCCGCCGTCTTCGCGACGTCTGCGTGGGGTGGCTACTCGGGTTGCACGCAGTACAACGAGGACATCGCAAGAGCCCGGGCCGCGGTCGGTGACGCGGCGCCCCAGCTGGTGAAGGTGCGCCAGTACTTCGATCATCCACTGTTCGTGGAGATGTTCGCCGACGGCATCAGGGCCGCACGCGCCTCGCTGCCGGAGCACCTGCGCGCCGACGCGCGGGTGGTGTTCACCGCGCACTCGGTGCCCGTTGCGGCCGACGAGCGCCAAGGCCCACGGCTGTACAGCAGGCAGGTGGCCCACGCGACGCGGCTGGTCGCCGAGGCGGCGGGCTGCGCAGATTACGATCAGGTGTGGCAGTCGCGGTCCGGCCCACCCCAGGTGCCGTGGCTGGAACCCGATGTGGGCGATCACCTTTCGGAACTCGCCGCCGCAGGCACCAAGGCCGTCGTGGTCTGCCCGATCGGCTTCGTCGCCGATCACATCGAGGTGGTCTGGGACCTGGACAACGAGCTGCGCGAGCAGGCTGAGGCGGCGGGGATCGCGCTTGCCCGCTCGACCACCCCGAACGCCGACCCGCGATTCGCCCGGCTCGTCATCGACCTGATCGACGAATTGCGGGGCACCCGAACCGAAGCCAGAGTGGCGGGCCCCAGCGCCGTAGCGGGCTGTGGCTACGACGTCGACGGCGAGCCGTGCCCGTCGTCCCCGCGGTGTGTCGCTACCTTTGCCACGCCGACTGCAGGATCGCGCTGACGGCAGCCAGCCGCGCCGAACGCACCACGCCGACGAGCGGCCGAAGCGCATCGTTGGCGATCTGCATCTCCGAAGACGACTGAAGCCCGATCGGCATCAGTCCGGAACTGACCGTGATGATGGCATCGACGTGGGCGGCGTTCTCCAGAACCCGCAAGGCGCGTTCCGGCGCGTGATCGGGCGCCCGATGCAGGCGCGCCGACTCGAGGACCTGTTCGACGAGGCCGCGGGGGTCGGCGACGTCGGCGGAGGTCATCCCGGCCCGCAGGGTGCCGAGTGCATCCGCTGCCGAGCGCACGGCGGCGCGCAGTTCGTATTCGGCGTGGCCGAGGTCCAGGTGCTCGCCGACCGGCACCGACGGGAGCGAGTACACGGTCCACGACAGCGCGATCGGCTCGGGGTGGTGGTCGGTCGACTCGTCGTCGGTGTGGTCGTAGTCGGGGTCGGTCTCGTCGTAGGCGAACTCGGGGACCAGTCCGATCGCGCTGGTCCCCTGGTACGACACGGTGATCGCCTCTCCCGCCGAGATGGCGTCAAGGGTGAACTGGGTGCCCGCAGGTAGCCCGCGAACGTCCCCGGGAATCGGCAGCGCCACGGCGATCACGGGTTCACCGGTCGCCGGCCCCGCCGCGGTGCGCAGTGTCTGCAGCATCGACACCGCACCCGCATCGGTCAGATCCGGCCACGGCAGCCCGGTGCGACCTGCAGCGACTGAATCGTATGCGGTGACGGAATGTCTTGGCGCCCAGAGTGATAGCGCATCGAGAACGTCGTCAGGCGCAGCGACGCCCGCGAGCCAGGCATTGGCCCAAACCGAGAGGGAAACACTGGGGCACCACATGATGCAGGCAGTGTAGTTGTTGACGGCTCGGCGAGCGGGATACGCGGTTAGGCTGGCGACGTGGGTGCACTGATCTGGCTGGTCGCCGCACTGGCGCTGGCCGGTGCGGAGGCGCTGACGGGTGATCTGTTCCTGCTGATGCTCAGCGGCGGCGCGTTGTCGGCCGCCGGGGCCAGCGCGCTGTTCGGCGGGCCGGTCTGGGTCGACGGCGCGGTCTTCGCCGTCGTGTCGATGCTGTTGCTGGTGCTCGTCCGTCCGGCGTTGCGCCGTCGGTTCGCCGAGGGCACCGGTCTGCTCGAACCGATGAAGGCCCTCGAAGGCAAGAACGCGCTGGTGCTCGACAGGGTGGCGCGCCACGAAGGCCAGGTGAAACTCGAGGGCGAGGTCTGGACGGCACGGCCTCTCAACGACAACGATGTGTACGAACCGGGCGACCACGTGACCGTCATGCGCATCGACGGCGCCACTGCGGTCGTCTTCAAGGCCATCTGAGGTTAGGAAGGAACTGCAATGGACGGTGCCGTCTTCGGACTGGTGCTGGCTGCTGTGCTGGTGATCTTTGCCATCATCGTGGTCGCCAAGTCGGTCAAAGTGATACCGCAGGCCGAGGCCGCGGTGATCGAACGTCTGGGCCGCTACAGCAAGACCGTGTCCGGCCAGTTGACGCTCCTGCTGCCGTTCATCGACAAGATCAGGGCCAGGGTCGACCTTCGCGAGCGGGTGGTGTCGTTCCCGCCCCAACCGGTGATCACCGAGGACAACCTGACCGTCAACATCGACACCGTCGTCTACTTCCAGGTGACCAATCCGCAGGCTGCCGTCTATCAGATCAGCAACTACATCGTCGGTGTCGAACAGCTGACCACCACGACGCTGCGCAACGTGGTCGGCGGCATGACGCTGGAGCAGACGCTGACCTCGCGAGACCAGATCAACGGCCAGCTGCGCGGCGTGCTCGACGAGGCCACCGGCCGCTGGGGGCTGCGGGTGGCGCGGGTGGAACTGCGGTCCATCGACCCGCCCCCCTCGATCCAGGACTCGATGGAGAAGCAGATGCGCGCCGACCGCGAGAAGCGCGCGATGATCCTGACCGCCGAGGGCAGCCGCGAGGCGTCCATCAAGCAGGCCGAAGGCCAGAAGCAGGCGCAGATCCTCTCCGCAGAAGGCGCCAAGCAGGCGGCCATTCTGGCGGCCGAGGCCGACCGTCAGTCCCGGATGCTGCGTGCCCAGGGCGAACGTGCCGCCTCCTATCTGCAGGCGCAGGGCCAGGCCAAGGCCATCGAAAAGACGTTCGCGGCCATCAAGGCGGGCCGTCCGACCCCCGAGATGCTGGCCTACCAGTACCTGCAGACGCTGCCGCTGATGGCCAAGGGCGAGGCGAACAAGGTCTGGCTGGTGCCCAGTGACTTCGGCACCGCACTGCAGGGGTTCACGAAGATGCTCGGTGCACCGGGCGAGGACGGTGTGTTCCGGTACGAACCATCACCGGTCGAGGAGAATCTGCCCAAGCCCGAGGACGATTCCGCCGAGGTCGCCGAATGGTTCAACACCAAGACCGACCCCGAGATCGCCCAGGCGGTCGCCCAGGCGGTGGCCGAGGCACGAACCCCCGTATCCGGCGCCATCGACGCGCCGCCGCAGTATGCGCCGTTGTCGCAGCAAGCGCAGCCGCCGGCCACCGACTACCTGCAGCAGCCCTCGGCGCCGCGGCACGGCAACCCCGGTCAGTGAGCGCGGTCAGGGGGTGACGACGGGCTCGACCGCGTCGTCCTCGGGCGCACCCTCGGACGTGCCCTCGTGGTGCCGGTGGCTGCGCAGCTCGTAGATCAGACCCGCGACGCCGAGGCTCGCGGTGCACACCGAGATCAGGAACAACAGCGGACTGACGTTGCCGGTGAGCGCGTCGCCGAAGATCACGATGGCGGCGGTGCCGGGCAACAGCCCGGCAACAGTGGCCAGCGTGTACGGCAACACGCGAATTGCGGAGGAGCCCGCCGCGTAGTTGAACACCGAGAACGGCACCACCGGGATCATCCGCATCGACAGGACCGTCGGCCAACCCCGTTGTTCGAGTCGGGCGTTGAGCGCGTCGATCCGGGGATGCGGCACCAGCCGGTTGAGCTGCCAGCCGACGGCGCGCACCAGTAACAGCGCGATGACGGCACTCAACGTGCTGGCGACCAGCGCGATCCCGACTCCCAAAAGGGGCCCGAAGAGTAGGCCTGCCGCCAGGGTGAAGGCGGTGCGCGGGAAGGGGAACACCGTCACGATGACGTGGGCGCCGAGAAAGGCCAGCGGGAACCACGGCCCCATCGAGGTCGCCCAATCGCGCAGTTGAACCGCAGTGGGCAGCGGGACCACGAGCACGAGTGCGACGAGAATCACAGCTGCGGTCGCAATGGCGGCCACGCGGCGTCGGGGCACCTGCCTGGCGGTCGCTGCGACTGCGGCAGTGACCCCGCGCAGCGTGCTGACGACGGGCTTCACGCTTTTCAAGGGTACGTGGCGTTCGCCGATGCCTCCCATCGACGAGGCGCTCTGACGACTGCCCGCGCGGATGACACGTGATCCCGATCATTTAGCCTGATGGGCGGGTGGTTCGTCACACGTGCGACAACAGGGAGATGCCGGTGTCCGTACAGGGGTCCAGTGCCAGCGCCGGCACGATGGAATCCGACCGCGAAGCCTGGCGCGCCGCGGTCGCCGGT
>JAOPWT010000405.1 GCA_025965555.1 Mycobacterium sp. | reverse complement strand
ATGCCGCCCCGGACATCACCCGCGTTGACGGGGACCTCCGGGGCGGAATGGGCGATGCTTACTTGGAGACGACTGCCAGCACGTCGCGTGCAGACAGAATCAGGTACTCCTCGTTGTTGTACTTGATCTCGGTGCCGCCGTACTTGCTGTAGATGACGGTGTCGCCCTCGGCGACGTCCAGGGGGATGCGCTTTTCGCCATCCTCGTCCCAGCGGCCGGGGCCAACTGCGACGACGGTGCCTTCCTGCGGCTTCTCCTTGGCGGTGTCGGGGATGACCAGACCAGAAGCGGTCGTAGTCTCGGCCTCATTGGCCTGAACGAGGATCTTGTCCTCGAGTGGCTTGATGTTCACGCTCGCCACGATGGAGCCCTCCACATTTGATAGGGGTGCGATCCGGGACGGTTCCCGAACCTTCACGGATTTCCAGCAGTTGTCAGGTGTTCGGCACGCGTCCTAGCCCTCACACCGTCGTCGCGGGAGCCGGAGCGGGGTTTGGCCGCCTGCCACTTAGCACTCTATACACGCGAGTGCTAGTACCTCAAGACTGGGGCGATGGCTGCCGGATTTCGGGTTGTCCACAGGCCCGGCGTTCCCAAGCCGGCCGTCGGTCCGGCGAGCTAGAATCGAACACGTGTTCGATATCTCGGAGGCCGACGCGGCGGGGTTCCGCCGGCTGGACGACGCCGCGTTGGTCGACGCCATCAACGGCTGGGCTCGCTCCAGTGCGGTGTCGGACGCGATGAAGTACGCCGCCATTGCGGAGTTCGAGCGGCGCCGTGGCACCGATGAACACGCGGACTGGGCGTGTGACGACTGGGACGCCGCAGCCGCCGAGATCGCCGCGGCGCTGAACATCGGCCACGGCCGCGCTTCCGGCGAAATGGACCTGGCCGTGATGCTCCGCGATCGCTTCCCGAAGGTCGCCGCGCTGTTCCTGTTGGGCGACGTCAACGCCCGGCGAGTGTGGCTCATCGCCAATCGCACCTATCTGGTGACAGATGCCGAGGCCTTGGCCGAACTCGACGAGGTGATCGCCGAACGGATCACCAACTGGGGTCCGCTCTCGGAGTACAAGCTCACCAAGGCCATCGACGTGTGGGTCGACAAGATCGACCCGGGGGCACTGCGCCGCACGCGAAACGATGCGCGCTCGAGGGATTTCACCGTCGCCGGTCCCGACGGCACCGGCACCGCAGCGGTCTTCGGGCGGCTCCTGGCCACCGACGCGGCTCTACTCGACCAACGCGTGGCAGCGATGAGTCGCGGCGTTTGTGAAGACGACCCGCGCACCATGGGGCAGCGTCGTGCCGATGTGCTCGGCGCGCTCGCGACGGGCTCGCAGCACCTGTCCTGCAGGTGTGACAACCCGGGTTGCCCGGCCGCGGTCGACGATGGCCGGGCGAGCAGCGTCGTCGTGCACGTCATCGCCGAGCAGGCAACCACGGAGGCTCAGCCCGATCCGCAGGTGCACGGCGAGGGTCTCGTTCCTCACGACGCCCAGGAGCCTCTCGTACGGCGCAAGGCCGCGTTGATCGTCGGCGGTGGGCCGGTCCCGGCCGCGTTACTGGGGGAACTCATCGCCCGCGGCGCCAAGGTGAAACTCGTGGGCAGCCCGGGCTGCGACGCAGAACCGCAATACCGGCCGTCGACGGCATTGGCCGAATTCGTCCGCCTGCGGGACCTGACGTGCCGCTTCCCAGGCTGTGATCGTCCGGCGCTGTTCGCCGACATCGACCACACCGTGCCGTATCCGGGTGGGCCGACGCACGCCGGTGGACTCAAGTGCTATTGCCGAAAGCATCACTTGCTCAAGACATTCTGGCCGGGATTCTCCGATCAGCAACTGGCCGACGGCACGGTCGTCGTGACGACGCCGACCAGACACACCTACACCACCAAGCCCGGAAGCAATCTCTTCTTTCCGACCTGGGCGATGCCGACGCCCGCGCCGCCCGGCAGGTCGGCGCAGGCGGGCGAGTACCGCACCCTGATGATGCCAACGCGAAAACGCAGTCGGGTCAAGGCGCGTGCGGATCGCATCGAGAATGAGCGGGCGCTCAGCGACGCCTACGTCGCCGAACGCAACAGGCCTCCCCCGTTCTGAGTCAGTACTCAGGCGACCTGTCCCTTCACCACCGGCAGGCCGGGGTCGGTCGCGACCGCCAATTGCGACGGCGGCGCGCCCGCCGCGATCAGATGCGCGGCGAACGACGCGATCATCGCGCCGTTGTCCGTACAGAGTCGGGGCCGAGGCACTCGAAGCGTCAAACCTGCCGCAGCACAGCGCTCCTCGGCGAGTTCCCGCAACCGGGAGTTGGCCGCGACACCACCCGCGATCAGCAGTGTCGACACGCCAAGGGCGTCCGCGGCGCGTACCGCCTTCCTGGTGAGCACGTCGGCGACCGCCTCCTGGAAGCCCGCCGCGACGTCTGCGGTCGCCGCTTCTGGGTGAGACTCCACGTACCTGGCGACCGCCGTCTTGAGCCCCGAGAAGCTGAACGCATACGGGTCGTCGCGAGGCCCTGTCATCCCGCGCGGGAACACGATCGCGTCCCGGTCCCCGGTGCGGGCCAGCTCGTCGAGCACCCGGCCGCCCGGGTAGCCGAGGCCGAGCAGCCTGGCGATCTTGTCGTAGGCCTCGCCCGCCGCATCGTCTACGGTGCTGCCCAGCTCCTCGATCGGCTCCCCAAGCGACCGCACGTGTAGCAGGTTGGTATGCCCGCCAGATACCAGCAGCCCCACGCTCTCGGGCAACGGTCCGTGGTCGTACACATCGGCGGCGAGGTGACCGCCGAGGTGGTTCACCGCGTAGAACGGCACCTCCCAAGCGGCCGAATATGCCTTCGCGGCAGCGACTCCCACCAGCAGCGCTCCCGCGAGGCCAGGTCCGATGGTGGCCGCGACCACGTCCGGCTTACCGACGCCCGCCACTGCGAGCGCCCGACGCATGGTGGGACCAAGCGCCTCGAGATGCGCGCGTGACGCGATCTCGGGCACCACCCCGCCGAACCTCGCATGCTCGTCGACGCTGGAGGCGACCTCGTCAGCCAACAGCGTCACGGTGCCGTCATCAGCCAACTCGCAGATCCCGACTCCCGTTTCGTCACAGGAACTCTCGATGGCCAAGACGATCATTTCGCCTCTCCCTCAGCCTGCCGACGCATCGTGTACGCGTCGGCGCCGCTGACCCGGTAGTACCTCTTTCGCACGCCGACGACGGTGAAGCCCACGCTCTCGTACAGCCCGATCGCCGCCGCGTTGTCGGTCCTCACCTCGAGGAAGACCGTGCCGCCGTCGGCGATGCCCAGCAAGTGGTCCAGCAAGCCGCGGCCGATTCCCCGCCCCTGGAAGCGCTTGTCGACGCCGATGGTGTGAACCTCGTACTCGTAGGGCGGTCTCCGGCCCAATCGGCTGACGCCTGCATACCCGATCAGCTCGCCGTCGACGCGGCCGGCGAAGTAGTGGTTGTGCTTGGACTCGAGCTCGCGGATGAACGCCACCGCAGGCCACGGGTCGTCACCGGGGAACAGTTCGCCCTCCAACTCGGCGCAGCGGTCGGCGTCACCAACGGCGAGCGGCCCGTACTCGACGGTCATGACCGGACCGGCTGGGGCTTGGCATCCGGACGGCGGAGGTACAGCGGAATCAGCGGTTCCGGCGCCGAGTCCCAGTCGGCGACGCGGACCAGTCCGGACGCAGTGGGCTGAGCGGGCGCTAGCCGCGGCAGGTCGAAGAGCGCGGCGTGCTCGGGTGATCCGGCGACAGCCGACGCGTCGGCGGGGACGTCGGCCGGGGCGTTCACCGCGGGGCCGTCGATGCGGACGCCATCGCGGTAGCGAGCCCAGTACACCTCGCGTCGGCGGGCGTCGGTGACCACCAGGACGTCACCGGCGGTGTCCACCCCGATCGCGTCGAGGCTGCACACCCCGAAGACCGGGATTCCGAGGGCGTGGCCGTAGGCGGCGGCCGTCGCCATCCCGACGCGCAGACCCGTGAACGGGCCAGGGCCGCAGCCGACGACGACGGCGTCGAGGTCGGCCATGCCCAGGCTGGCATCGACCAAGGCGCCCAACACGTTAGGGGTGAGCTGTTCGGCGTGGGCGCGGGGGTCGACGGTGAGCCGTTCGCCGAGGACGTCGACTCCCGACGGTCCGCGGCGCACCACCCCCGCGGTGACGGCGGGGGTCGCGGTGTCGATCGCGAGGATGACGTTCATCGGTGCCACTGCCACGTCGCGATCCGGACGTCGGTGTCGCGCCCGCGCTCGAGTCTGATGTCGAGGTGGCGCTCGGACAGCCGCTCCGCCAGGCCTTCACCCCATTCGACGACCACGACGGCGTCGTCCAGATCGGTGTCGAGATCCAGCGAGTCGAGCTCCGCGAGCAGGTCGGCGCCCGCATGGTCGAGCAGGCGGTAGACGTCGACGTGCACCATGGCAGGCGCGCCCTCCTGTAGTGCGGGGTGCACGCGAGCCAGCACGAAGGTCGGCGAAGTGACCGCGCCCGCGACGTTCATGGCCTTGGCGATTCCCTTGGCCAGCACTGTCTTTCCCGCCCCCAGCGGGCCGGACAGCACGACGACGTCGCCGGCCGTCAGATCCGCGCCCAACCGGGCACCGAGTGCGAGGGTGTCATCCGCGGTCGGCAGCTCGGCAGTTCCCTCGAGCAGGTCAGCCATGATTGCGCGCCCGTTCCCGGAGCCGACGGGTCATCGCGACGAGCTTCGAGGGCGTCGCCCGCTCGACGAGCCGCACCAGCGCATCGTCGACGATCTCGGGCTGCTCGAGTTGTACGAGATGGCCTGCGCCGCCGACGATGACGAGTTCGGACTTCAGCAGCTGGGCCGACATGGCTTCGGAGTACTCCATGGGCGTCAGCAGATCGTGGTCGCCGCAGACGATCAGGGTCGGCACTTTGGCAAGGGTGCCAAGGGCCTCGGTCTCGTCGTGCACCTCCAGCGCGTGCAGGAACCCGACGAGGGTGGCCATCGGCGTGTCGTGCATCATCCTCTCGGAGAACGCCACGACGCTCCTGCTGACCTTCTCGTCACCGTACGATGCGGCGCGCAGCACCGGACCGATCACGGAACTGGCCGCACCCCTGGTGCGGTGGACGGTCTTCGGTGCATATCGCACCGCGAGCCGCGCGGCCTCGAGGACGGGGTTCTTGAGGACCTCCCCCAGGGGGGAGCGCGAAACCCCTTCGGCTGCAGAGGAAATCAAGGCAACGCCGACGACCCGGGTGGGGTAGCGCTGCGGATACTGGCGAGCGTGGCCCAACACGGTCATGCCGCCCATCGAGTGCCCGACCAGGACCACTGGTCCGCGCGGCGCCATCACCGAGAGGACGGTCTCCAGGTCCTGTCCCAGCTGCGGAACGTTGTACGACTCAGGCGGCGCCTCCCCGGACTGGCCGTGCCCCCGCTGGTCGTAGAACACCATGCGGACCTGCGCCCCCCACTGCTCGGTCAGCCTCGCCCGCTGGAAGTGGAAGGCCCCCATGCGCAGACAGAAACCGTGGGCGAACACGACAGTCAGCGGCGCGCCCTCTGGGCCCACCTCCCTGACCGCGAGCGGCACGCCGTCGGGGGTGGTCACGACACACCCGCGGTCGGCGTCGAGGAGTTCGAAGTCCTCGTCTTCGTAGGGATCGAAGTCGGCGACTCGTCGCGTCAGGGAACGCGCCACAGTGGTACCCGCGAGCCCGCCCACGGCGGAGATCCCGGCTGCGCCTGCCAGCCAGCGCCCCCTGTGCTTTCGCCTGCCGCGATCCGGGACGTGATTCATGGCGTCGCTCAACGGCTTCCGCCCGTTCCGTCGACGTACAGGCGGGACACCCGCCCGCGCGGGCTGGTGACGATCTCGTAGTTGATGGTGCCGAGCAGCTTGGCCCAGTCCAGCGTGGTCAGCTCACCGTCGCCACCGGGACCGAAGAGGATCGCGTCGTCGCCCTCGCTGACGTCGACGGGCCCCGGCCCGAGATCGACCACGAACTGGTCCATGCAGATACGACCCACGTTCGGTCGGCGCCGCCCGTTGATCAGGACGGCGATGCGACCGCCGAGGCCGCGGAAGACGCCGTCGGCGTACCCGAGGGGGATCAAGGCCACGGTGGTGTCCGCCTTGGCCACCCATGTGTGACCGTAGGAGACCCCGTCGCCCGCCTTGAGCGAACGAACCAGTGCCACCGGGCATTTCAAGGTCATCGCCGGCCGCAGGCCCATGTCGCCATTGGCCGGGATCGGTGTCTGCCCGTAGACGGCGATTCCGGGTCGCACCATGTCGAAGGCCAGGTCCTGGCGCGTCATCGCCGCAGGCGAGTTGCACAGGTGAGCCACCTCGAACTCGACGCCCGCCCCGCGGGCCTGCGCGCGCATCTCCGAGAACCGTTGTGCCTGTTGGTCGTTGACGGAGCTGGCCGGATCGTCACCGCAGGCGAGGTGGGACATGATGCCGCGCAGCCGGATCGTCTCGTCGGAGGCGGCCCGTCGCAGCGCCAAGAGAAGCTCGGGAAACTCGGCAGGGCCGACACCGTTGCGGCTCAGTCCGGTGTCGACCTTCACCGTGACGGTGGCCGGGTGGCCGGTGCGCCCGACCGCGTCGAGAACCTCGGCGAGCTGGCGCGTCGAGGAGACCCCGAGCTGGACGTCGGCCTGCAGGGCCGGGGCGAAGTCGGTGCCGGGGGCGTGCAGCCAACACAGCACCGGCGCCGTCACGCCGTCTCGACGCAACGCCAGCGCCTCGTCGATGGTCGCGACGCCGAGCTCGGAGGCACCCGCGGCGATGGCGGCCTGCCCGACCCGCGAGGCGCCGTGCCCGTAGCCGTCGGCCTTGACGACCGCCATCACCTCAGCCGATCCGGCGAGTTCGCGCAGCAGTCGCACGTTGTGCTCGATGGCGCCAAGATCCACCACCGCCTTCGCGGCGGCGGTCGATGTCGGCAGCTGGGTCGTGTGCATGGTCATGTCACCGCCGTCGATTGTCCCAGAGTGTGCCGAACCACGTCCTCGGGCCTAGTGCGCGAAGGGCCGCACCGAGTCGAAGTGCCCATTGGGCTGAAGCTCGTCGAGACCCTTCAGCACGGTGAGGACGTCGTCTTTCAGTGCCCTGGCCAGGTCGGCGGAGAAGCCCTCGCGCACCACGACCCGCAGCACCGTGACGTTGGTCGCATTGTCGGGCATCGTGTACGCGGGCACCTGCCACCCGAACGCGCGCAGCGAATGTGACACGTCGAACTCGGTGTAGCCGCGGTCACCCGTCAGCCGGAAGGCGATCACCGGAATGGCCGAGCCGTCGGAAATCACCTCGAAGTGCTCGCTGTTGCGGAGTTGATCACCCAGCCATCGCGCGGTCTGCGAAAGGGAGGTCATCACTTGGGTGTATCCGCTGCGGCCCAGCCGCAGGAAGTTGTAGTACTGGCCGATCACCTGGT
This sequence comes from Mycobacterium sp., assembly GCA_025965555.1. Classification (GTDB taxonomy): domain Bacteria; phylum Actinomycetota; class Actinomycetes; order Mycobacteriales; family Mycobacteriaceae; genus Mycobacterium. The sequence continues at coordinate 1,141 of JAOPWT010000405.1, read as the reverse complement.
TGCCGCCCCTTGAGAAGTTCAGCGTGAACGTGGGCATGTCGCCGCCGAGGTAGTTCACCCGGAAAACCAGCTCCTCTGGCAGGTGCTCGGCACTGCGCCATACGACGAAGCCGATGCCTGGATACGTCAGGCCATACTTGTGCCCGCTGACGTTGATCGACACCACGCGGGGCAGCCGGAAGTCCCATACCAGTTCGGGGTGCAAGAACGGCACCACGAAGCCACCGCTGGCGGCATCGACGTGGACCGGTACATCCACTCCCCCGTCGGCTGCCAACGCGTCCAGCGCCGCACAGATCTCGGCGATCGGTTCGAGTTCACCGGTGTAGGTGGTCCCGAGGATGGCGACCACGCCGATGGTGTCCTCGTCGACCGCCTCGAGCACCTGCTCTGGCGTGATGACGTAACGGCCCTCCTCAACGGGCAGGTACCGCGGCTCGACGTCGAAGTAGCGACAGAACTTCTCCCACACCACCTGGACGTTGGAGCCAAGCACCAGATTGGGGGTCCGCTTGCGCCAGTCCTTTCCGACCTTCGCCCGCCAGCGCCAGCTCATCGCCAAACCGCCGAGCATCACGGCCTCGCTGGACCCGACGGTCGACACCCCGACTGCGCTGCTGGGATCGTCGTCGCGCAGGCCTTCGGCGTGGAACAGGTCCGCCACGATGCACACGCACCGCTGCTCGATCGCTGCGGTCGCGGGGTACTCGTCCTTGTCGATCATGTTCTTGTCGAACGTCTCGGCCATCAGCTTCTCGGCCTCGGGGTCCATCCACGTCGTGACGAAGGTGGCGAGGTTGAGCCGTGAGCTGCCGTCGAGCATGAGTTCGTCGTGAATGAACCGGTACGCCCCCTGCGCCTCCATGCACTCGTCGGGCATCCGCAGCGTCGGAACCGGTGCCATGGAGAACCGTCCCGTGTACGCCGGCGAGATCGAGGAGGCCGACTTGTGCCTTCGTGACATGTGTTGTCCCTTCTAGAGATTGGCGATCGACGAACGGAGGTGCATGAGGATTCGCGACGCCGACGTCGGCGCGGACCTTGGCCCGGGATCGGCCGCCGACAGACCCGCGGCACGGGCATGGACGAAGGCCGCCGCGGCCGCCGCCTCCCCTGCGGGCAGCCCTGAGGCCAGCAGTGT
>JAOPWT010000375.1 GCA_025965555.1 Mycobacterium sp. | reverse complement strand
GTTAAGCTTAGCTACGTCGACCAGACGCGCGGAGGCATCGACCCCAAGAAGAACGTCTGGGAGGTCGTCTCCGACGGGCTCGACTACATCGAAGTCGGCCAGAACGAAGTGCCCTCGCGGGCTTACGTCTCGGCGTTCGGGTTCAAGGGTCCAGACCAGCAGAAGCCGGCCGGCGTGCTGTCCGGCGGTGAGCGCAACCGGCTGAACCTCGCGCTGACCCTCAAGGAGGGCGGCAACCTGATTCTGCTCGATGAGCCGACGAACGACCTGGACGTCGAGACGCTCAGCTCGCTGGAGAACGCCCTTCAGCAGTTCCCTGGCTGTGCAGTGGTCATCTCGCACGACCGCTGGTTCCTCGATCGCACCTGCACGCACATCCTGGCGTGGGAGGGCGATACCGGCGGGCAGGAGCGTAGCGACTCGGGCAGCGAGAATGCCAACGAAGCCAAGTGGTTCTGGTTCGAGGGCAACTTCGGCGGATACGAGGAGAACAAGCTGGAGAGGCTGGGCGCAGACGCCGCTCGTCCGCATCGGGTCACGCACCGCAGGCTGACGCGCGACTGATCCGGCGGGGTTGGACCGCAGCACCAGGGGGCCAACTAGTGTCACATCCGCGTGTGCCAGCGTCGGCACGTGAGCGGGAGGCAGGAGCGATCGGTATGGCGACGGTGAATCCTGGATTCGCAGGCCAGCAGCGCGGCGACGAATCGGCTGAGACGACCGTCATCGATACCAGCCTCACCAGTGGTCTCGCGAAGGCATATCTGGCGACCCACCAGGGACCGCACGGCGACGCGCCTGCCGCCGATACCGCGGTGACGATGCCGCTGGAGTTGTCCGCCCGGATGGTGTCGCCGGCCTTGGTCGCCGCCCACGCGCGCGTCGGCAGGCAGCGGTCCACGGGCGACACCAAGGTCGCGGTGTACTCCGCCGAGGACTCGAGCGGCGTCGGACCGGCGATCCAGATCGTCACCGATCAGAGCGCAATGCTGATGGACACCGTCACGGTGCTGCTGCATCGACTGGGCGTCGCGTACACCGCGATCATGAACCCGGTGTTCCGCGTGCGCCGGAATCCGGCGGGGGAGTTGTTGGACGTCCACCCGGCCTCGGCATCCGATGCGCCGGCGGACGGTGTCGACGAGACGTGGGTCCACGTGCAGCTGTCACCGTCGGCGGACGCGAAGGCCGTCGCCGAGGCCGTCGCACTGCTGCCCAACGTCCTTGGTGACGCCCGTCAGGTGGCGCTCGACTCGGTGGGTCTCAATGCCGCGCTGGTCGTGCTCGCCAGCCAGTTGGACTCCGACCGCGAAGGGCACTTTCCGTCCTACGACCGCCGCGACGTGGCGGCGCTGCTGCGCTGGCTTGCCGACGGTCACTTCATCCTCCTCGGCTACCAGCGGTGCTCCGTCGACGCCGGTGCGGCCACGGTCGACCCGGCCAGTCGACTTGGCGTGCTTCGCCTGCGCACCGACGTGCTGCCTCAGCTGACCGGTCAGGACGATCTGCTGGTGCTGGCGCAGGCGACCATGCCGAGTTACCTGCGCTATGGCGCGCACCCGCACATCGTGGTGGTCCGCGAGACCGTGCCCGGTCAGAGTGCCGCCATCGAGCACAGGTTCGTCGGTCTGTTCACCGTCGCCGCGTCGAATGCGAACGTGCTCGAGATCCCGCTGATCTCGCGCCGCGTTCACGAGGCGGTCGCACTGGCGCACGGTGACAACAGTCATCCGGGTCAGCTGACACTCGACATCATTCAGACGATCCCTCGTTCGGAGCTCTTCTCGCTCAGTGCGCGACAGCTTCTGGACATGGCCAACGCGGTCGTCGATCTGGGGTCGCGGCGCCGCGCTCTGCTGTTCCTTCGGACCGACCAGCTCTCGCACTTCGTGTCGTGCCTGGTGTACCTGCCGCGCGACCGGTACACCACCGTGGTCCGGCTCGAGATGCAGGACATCCTGGTTCGTGAACTCGGCGGCGAGAGCATCGAGTACACCGCGCGGGTCAGCGAATCGCCATGGGCGGTAGTGCACTTCACGGTACGACTGCCCGACCACACTCGGGCCGCCGACGTCGACACGTCGCTGGACGCGGAGACCAGGATCCAGAACCTGCTGACCGAGGCCGCCCGCACCTGGGGCGACCGGCTGATGGGGTCCGTGCGCACCGGGGCGATCAGCCAAGCCGATGCCGAGCACTACGCGGTGGCCTTCCCCGAGGTCTACCGACAGGCGTTCAGCCCGCACGACGCGATCGGCGACATCGCGATCATCGAGCAGCTGCAAGCCAATTCGGTCAAGCTGGTGTTCGCCGACGGTGGCGAGGGCCAGCCCGCGAACCTCACCTGGTACCTCGCGGGCAGGTCGGCGTCGCTGAGCGTTCTGCTGCCGATGCTGCAGTGCATGGGTGTCGTGGTGCTCGAGGAGCGGCCGTTCTCCGTCACCAGGGCCGACGGCGTCCCGGTGTGGATCTATCAGTTCAAGATTCAGCCGCAGCAGTCCATCTCGGAGGAACTGGACGCCGCCGAACGCGAGGCGACCGCCATGCGCTTCGCCGACACGGTCACCGCTATCTGGTACGGCCGTGTCGAGATCGACCGCTTCAACGAACTGGTACTGCGCGCCGGTCTGACCTGGCAGCAGGTCACCGTGCTACGCAGCTACGCGAAATACTTGCGGCAGGCCGGATTTCCCTACAGCCAGTCCCACATCGAGACGGTCCTCAACGACAACGCGGGCACGGCTCGAGCTCTGGTCGAACTCTTCGAGGCGCTCTTCGATCCCGAGGACGCCCAGTCCGACTCGGACAAGAAACGTGACGCGTCGGCGGCGGCCGCCGCGGTGGCCGCGGGCATCGATGCACTGGTCAGCCTCGACACCGACCGGGTGCTGCGCGCGTTCGCGTCGATGATCCAGGCCACGCTGCGCACCAACTACTTCGTCACCAGCCCGGGGACGGCACGCAGCCAGGACGTCTTGTCGATCAAGCTGAATCCCGGCCTCATCGACGAATTGCCGCTGCCCCGACCACGATACGAGATCTTCGTGTACTCGCCTCGAGTCGAGGGTGTTCACCTGCGCTTCGGGAACGTGGCCAGAGGCGGCCTCCGGTGGTCCGACCGCCGCGAAGACTTCCGCACCGAGATCCTCGGATTGGTCAAGGCGCAGGCGGTGAAGAACGCGGTCATCGTGCCGGTCGGGGCCAAGGGCGGCTTCGTGCTGAAGAAGCCGCCCATCCCCAGCGGCGATGCCGCCGCCGACCGCGACGCGCAACGCAACGAGGGCGTCGCCTGCTACCGGCTCTTCATCTCCGGCCTGCTCGACGTCACCGACAACGTCGACACGGCAACCGGTGCCGTCACCACACCCGAGGGTGTCGTCCGCCGCGACGGCGACGACGCCTATCTGGTCGTCGCCGCCGACAAGGGCACCGCGACGTTCTCCGACATCGCCAACGACGTCGCCCAGTCCTACGGCTTCTGGCTCGGGGACGCCTTCGCCTCCGGCGGGTCGGTGGGCTACGACCACAAGGCGATGGGCATCACCGCCAAGGGTGCGTGGGAATCGGTCAAGCGGCACTTCCGCGAAATCGGCGTCGACACCCAGACCGAGGACTTCACCGTGGTCGGCGTCGGCGACATGAGCGGCGACGTCTTCGGCAACGGCATGTTGCTGTCCAAGCACATTCGACTGATCGCCGCGTTCGACCACCGCCACGTCTTCCTCGATCCCAATCCGGATCCGGCGACGTCATGGGTGGAGCGGATGCGGATGTTCGAGCTACCGCGGTCCAGCTGGGACGACTACGACCGCAGCCTGATCAGTGAGGGTGGCGGCGTCTACAGCAGAGAACACAAGTCGATCCCGATCAGCCCGCAGGTCCGCGCCGCGCTGGGACTGGCCGACGACGTCGACGAGATGACGCCGCCTGCGCTCATGAAGGCGATCCTGCAGGCGCCGGTCGACCTGTTCTGGAACGGTGGCATCGGCACGTACGTCAAGGCGGAGTCCGAATCGGATGCCGACGTCGGTGACCGCGCCAACGATGCGGTGCGCGTCAACGGAAACCAACTGCGCGTCAAGGTGATCGGCGAGGGTGGCAACCTCGGCGTGACGCAACGCGGCCGCATCGAGTTCGACCTCAACGGTGGCCACGTGAACACCGACGCCCTGGACAACTCCGCGGGGGTCGACTGCTCCGACCACGAGGTCAACATCAAGATCCTCGTGGACTCCCTCGTCACCGGCGGACAGGTCACCGCTGACGAGCGCACCCCGCTGCTGATGTCGATGACGGAGGAGGTCGGCACGCTCGTCCTCGAGGACAACGCCGCCCAGAACGACCTGATGGGCACCAGCCGGGCGAATGCCGCGGGCCTCCTGCCGGTGCATGCTCGTCAGATCAAGGCCCTCGTCACCGAGCGCGGGCTGAACCGTGAGCTGGAGGCGCTGCCCGCCGAGAAGGAGATCCGCAGGCGCAGCGAGATCGGGTTGGGCCTGACGTCGCCTGAACTCTCCACGCTGATGGCCCACGTGAAACTGGCACTCAAGGACGAGCTGCTCGCCAGCGAGCTGCCCGATCAGGAAGTCTTCGCCGCCCGCCTGCCCGACTACTTCCCGCACCAGCTGCGCGACCGCTTCGGTCCCGAGATCCGCACGCATCAACTGCGCAGGGAGATCGTCACGACGATGCTCGTGAACGACCTCGTCGACACCGCGGGGATCAGCTACGCCTACCGCGTCTGCGAGGACGTTGGCGTCGGACCGGTCGATGCCGTGCGCTCCTACGTCGCCACCGACGAGATCTTCAGGGTCGGCGACGTCTGGCACCAGATCAGGGCCGCGGGTGAGGCCGGAGTGCCGGTGGCCGTGACCGATCGGATGACACTGGATCTGCGTCGCCTGATCGACCGGGCCGGGCGGTGGCTGCTCAACTACCGCCCGCAACCGCTGGCCGTGGGCGCGGAGGTCAACCGGTTCGCCGCGAAGGTCGCGGAACTGACGCCGCGGATGTCGGAGTGGCTGCGGGGCGACGACCGCGCCATCGTGGCCAAGGATTCGAGTGATTTCATCGCTCAGGGCGTATCGGAGGACCTGGCGTTCATGGTCGCCACCGGGCTGTACCAATACAGCCTGCTCGACGTCATCGACATCGCGGACATCGCCGACAGGGATCCCGTCGAGGTAGCCGATGCGTACTTCACGTTGATGGACCATCTGGGCGCCGACGCCCTGCTCACGGCGATATCGCGGCTGGCCCGCGACGATCGTTGGCATTCGTTGGCGCGCTTGGCGATTCGCGATGACATCTACGGTTCACTGCGGGCGCTGTGCTTCGACGTGCTCGCCGTCGGTGAACCCGACGAGACCGGTGAGCAGAAGATCGAGGAGTGGGAGCTGTCCAACAGCTCCCGGGTGGCGCGGGCGCGCCGCACGCTCGCCGAGATCTACGAGGACGGCGAGAAGGACCTGGCGACGCTGTCGGTGGCCGCGCGCCAGATCCGCAGCATGACCAGGACGAGCGGAACGGGAACGTCCGGTTGACATGACCGAGAGATTCACGACGCCGGTGCCCGTGCGCTGGTCAGACATCGACATGTACCAGCACGTCAATCACGGCACGATGGTGACGATTCTCGAGGAAGCGCGGGTGCCGTTCCTGACGGAACCGTTCGGCGCAGACTTCGACACCGTCGGGCTGTTGATCGCAGAAGTGCGGGTGATCTACAAGGGTCAGCTTCGGCTCGCGGATTCGCCCTTGCAGGTGACGATTTGGTTGAATCGACTGCGCGCGGTCGACTTCACCCTCGGTTACGAGGTGCGGTCGGCGTTGGCAGATCCAGACTCCAAGCCTGCGGTCATCGGTGAGTCGCAGCTGGCGGCGTTCCACATCGAGGACCAGCGATTGGTGCGGCTGGCGCCGCATCACCGAGAGTATCTGCAGCGCTACCAGCGATGAGCGCATTCGGCCACACCGGCGAGCGCGGGCTGTGGCTCGACGATGCCGCCCACCGGGAGGATCTGGCGACGTTCGTCGAGCGTGCCATGCGCCTCGACGACACCAGTGTCATTCGGCTGCGTGAGCGTGCGGGCGGACAGGTCGTCGCTTGGGTGGCAACGGGTTTCGACGTCCTCGCGAGTCGGGTGGTGGGCGGTCGCGTCAAGCCCGCCGATCTGTCCGTCGGAGCCGATGCGCTCGCGGTGGCACTCCCATCGATGGATGGCTCGGGCTTCGTGGAGCCGGGTTTCGCCATGGACTCGGCCTGGCGCGGGATGCTTCCCCCGGAGAGCGGCTTCGTACATCTCGACGACGTGCCCGCCAGGGTGGTGCTCGATCTCGCGCAGCGCGGCGTTGCCCTGGCCAAGGAGCACGGAAGCGCTCACGGCCCTCCTGCGTCGTTGTTGGACCAGGAAGTCGTCGCGGTCAGTTCCGGCGACGCCGGCGTCGGCATTCCGATGCGTTGTGTATTCGCTTTGACCGCAATGGGTTTCCTGGCGCAGTCAAGGACGGCGGACCAGTTCGCTCCCGAGTCGGTGGCACCCGACGAGGTGGTGCGGGTCCGCGTGCTGCCGACGTGGTTGCGCGTGGACGCCCGCTTCGGGACCGTCTACCGCCGCCGCGGCGACCCCGCCGTCGTCCTGCGTTAGCGTACCCAGGCGGCCGCATCTGGCGGAAGCTCTCCGCCGACCAACTTCGCACTGGCGATCAGCACGTCACCGAACGGAAGTGCAGCCGTGGACGATCCCGTGTTGAGCACGCATTTCACGCCGTCGGCACTCTGAAGGATCATGACACCCGATGGCGCGTCGAGGAATTCGACCTTGCCACCGATCGGCCCGCGCTCGTGGCGAAGCGCGATCGCCCGCCGGAAGAATGCCAGCGTCGAATCGACGTCGTGTACCTGCGCGGCGACCGTCAGATCCGCCCACTCGGCAGGCATCGGCAGCCAGACGTCGCTCGACTCCGAGAATCCGAACGGCGGTGCGGTTCCCGACCACGGCATCGGTACCCGGCAGCCGTCTCGGCCACGTTCCTCGTACCCGGAGCGCTCCCACGTCGGGTCTTGCAGCACCTCGTCGGGCAGGTCGACGTTGTTCAGTCCGAGTTCCTCACCGTTGTAGACGAACACGGTGCCGGGCAGCGTGAACATGACCAAGGCCATCGCCCTGGCCCTTGCCAACCCAGATGCCCCGTCGCCGTAGCGGCTCACCTCCCGCTCCACGTCGTGATTGGACAGACACCACGTCGGGGGAGAACCCGCGAGATCGACTGCGGCCAGCGAGTTCTCGATCGCCTCGCGTACTTCGGTGGCATCGAACTTGGCGCGCACCAATCGGAAGTTGAAGCCCAGATGCAACTCGTCGGGGCGTAGGTACTTGGCGAAGTCCTCGTTGTCGAATACCCAGATCTCACCGATGGTGACCGCGTCGGGGTAGTCGTTGAGCACCGTGCGGATACCGCGGTGGATGTCGTGGACGCCGTCGTGGTTGAACCGCGGATCGTCTGCGTCGATGGTGAGCATCGGGAGATCCGGGTTTCTCATGTCCGGCAGACCGGGCGGCTTGGCCATGCCATGCGCGACGTCGATGCGGAACCCGTCGACACCGCGGTCCAGCCAGAACCGCAGCGTCTTCTCCAGATCCTCGAAGACCTCGGGGTTCTCCCAGTTCAGGTCAGGCTGCTCGGGGTCGAACAAGTGCAGGTACCACTGACCGAGGTCGCCGTCGGGTTCGACGACCCGCGTCCACGCCGGCCCGCCGAACACGGATATCCAGTTGTTCGGTGGGTGAAGCCCGTTCGGGCCGCGTCCGTCGCGGAAGATGTACCGCTCCCGCTGCTCGGTGCCGGGACCCGACGCGAGTGCCGCCTGAAACCACGGGTGCTGCGAACTGGAGTGGTTGGGGACCAGGTCCATCGTGACCTTGATTCCGACGGCGTGAGCGGCCGCGACGAGGCTGTCGAGCGCGCCGATGCCGCCGAACAACGGGTCGACGTCGCGGGGATCGGCGACGTCGTAGCCGTGATCGGCCATGGGCGACACCATGACCGGGTTCAGCCAGAGAGCGTCGACGCCGAGCGAGGACAAGTATCCGAGCCCGGCGGTCACCCCGTCGAGGTCACCGACACCATCACCGTTGCTGTCGCGGAACGATCGTGGATATACCTGATAGAAGACGGCGTTGGCCCACCACGCCGACTCGCGGGAGTTGGTCACGTTCACCCATCATGCCGCAATTCAGAACGGCGAGTTGACCATCGACTGCGCCGCCATCTCGAGGTAGTCCAGGAGCACCTGGCGGTGGGCGTCATCGAGGGTCTGAGAGTCGATCTCGCCGACCGCGGTATGCATGCAGCGCAGCCAGGCGTCGCGTTGGAAGGGCCCGACGTGAAACGGCGCGTGGCGCATCCGCAGCCGCGGATGTCCGCGCTGCTCTGAATAGGTCCGCGGGCCACCCCAGTACTGCTCGAGGAACATGCGCAGTCGCTCCTCAGCGGCGTCGAGATCGTCCTCCGGGTACAGCGGTCGCAGGATCTCGTCCTCGCGGACCAGTTGGTAGAACCGCGACACGATGGTCCGGAACGTCTCGGCTCCGCCGACTTCGTCGTAGAACGACGCGGGTTGCTCCGTCACGGTATCCATTGTCCTTCCTGCCCGTGGACGCGACGAACGGGGGAGTCCGTGGGCCAGGCGAACACGACGCCGTCATCGGATGTTCATCGAGTGACCAGCGAACACGGCACAAAATTGTCGTGCGATCGGCGGCGATCCATGATGCACTGTGTTCCGGAGGACGTATGTCGCAGCGAAGGAGGAGCCGCGGGCATCTGACCGCGGCGGGATCAACTAGCGCCTCGGTGCATGCTGCGCAGACTCTGCCCCTTCCTGGCATCGAGGCCCGTGCGCCCGCTCACGACGGCAGCATCTGGGGCCGCCGCAGGGTGCTGCTGCTGAATTCGACCTACGAGCCGCTTGCCGCGCTTCCAGCCCGGCGGGCGGTCGTCATGCTGCTCTGTGGCAAGGCCGACGTCGTCCACGCCGACCCCGCCGGTCCCGTCATCCACTCGGCCACCCGCGCCATCGTGGTGCCGTCGGTGATCCGGCTGCGCTCCTTCGTGCGGGTGCCCTATCGGGCGCGCGTCCCGATGACCAGGGCCGCCCTCATGCATCGTGACCGGTTCCGCTGCGCGTACTGCGGCGCCAAGGCCGACACCGTCGACCACGTGGTGCCCCGCAGCCGTGGTGGCGACCATTCCTGGGAGAACTGCGTCGCGGCGTGCGCCGGTTGTAATCACCGCAAGGCCGACCGTCTGCTCGCCGAGTTGGGGTGGGCGCTGCGTTCGACGCCCCTTCCCCCGAAGGGACAGCACTGGCGGCTCTTGTCGTCGATCAAGGAACTCGACCCGGCATGGGTGAGATATCTGGGCGAGGGAGCGGCCTGACCGTGTCGTCTGCGCTTCGCCCAAGAGCTCGTCGCATCGCTTGCTGATACGGTTTCCGACGTGAGCATCGCACTTACCCATTCGCTCCTCGGCGGGGTTCCGCTGCTGGTGCTGTTGGTACTGGCCGCATTGATCTTCAGGCGCAAGGGTCCGCACCCGGCGACCTACAAGATGACCGACGAGTGGACCCACGAGCCGATCCTCTGGGCAGCCGACGAACCGGCTGATCACGGCCATGGATCGCATCTGACGGTGGGGGGTGGCGCAAGTGGCAAGTGGTGATCACTCGACCGAGTTGGCGACGACCACCTCCGAGGCGCTGCCCTACGGCTACGTGTACACCACGAGTGGGCGCATCTCCGGCGTCACCGAGCCCGGTGAGCTGTCGGTGCACTACCCGTTCCCGGTCAAGGACCTCGTCGTCCTCGACGACGCGTTGAAGTTCGGCTCACGCGCGGCCGCAGCCCGGTTCGCCGTGTACCTCGGTCCGCTCGGTGTGGACACCGCCGCCACGGCGCGCGAGATCCTGGCCAAGGTGCCGACGCCCGACAATGCGGTGCTGCTCGCCGTCTCGCCGAACCAGAGGGCCATCGAGGTGGTCTACGGGTCGGAGGTCAAGGGCCGCGGCATCGAAGAGGCGGCCCCGTTGGGCGTCTCGGCCGCTGCGGCGTCCTTCCAGGAGGGCAACCTGCTCGACGGGTTAATCAGTGCCGTGCGCGTCCTCAGCGCCGGCGTCTCACCACGCTGACCCGGCTGGCTCGTCCTTTGACGTCGTAAAGAAACGACAAAGCCGGTGACCTAGTGGTCACCGGCTCGGGAAATCTGCTTCGTCAGCTGTTCTCGTCGTGTCGCTGAGCGATCGCCAGCAGCTCTTCACGCACCGTCGAATCGGGTAGTGCGTCGATCCGCGCGTAGAGGCGGCGCCGATTCATCGTGCGCGTCAGGTCTGCACGCAACTGCGCGAGGGACATCGTTCTCACTCCTTGATTGTGCTCCGGATCACAGAGCCGTGGTTGCTGTGTGTCCGCCGACATAGGGATCGGCCCGTGCGGCGGACACCTCGATGATCCGTGTTAACTCCAGGTAAATCAAATTCTGACCTGTGACTTTGCGCTCACTGCAGCCGCCGGGATTGGGTGAGCGCGGCTGGCGGGCGACCAGCAGGGGCGTCACCGCGGCAGCTCGAATGTTTGCTGGCGACCGGGGGTCCGGCTCGGCTCAATCCGTCGGCGTTTGCGCGGACAGCTCGGCCCCGATCCGCACGTACCGCTCGAGGAAGCCGCGCTCGTCGAGCCGCTTGCGGCGCAGCCAGCCGGTCACTTCGTCGTTGCACTTGCTGGCGTTGCACGCGGCGCATGCAGGCACCACGTTGTCGATCGTGTACCGCCCGCCGCGTGAGATCGCCATGACGCAGTCCCGTTGCAGCGGTCCGTCCGCCGCGCCGCAGTAGGCGCAACCCTCCCAGGCCGCCTTGATGGCGGCCCACTGCGCGGCGGTGAGGTCGTTGACGACGGCCGCGACACGTCGTTGGCGCTTGCGGGTGGCGCGCGCCCTACGACTGTTGGTGGCCGCCATGGCGCGAGCGTATGTGACGAACCCCCGAAATCCCGTTAGCCGGCGTCGAACCCGCGTGCCCGCAGTGCCCGTTCGACGCCCGCCCGGCCTTCGATCACCAGCCGCCGCAGCGCAGGGGGCACCTCGCCGGCCAGGAAGCGGTCAGCTGCGTCGAGCCCGTCCTGGCTGACGTCCGACGACGGGTACAGCCCGATGACGACGGTTTGGGCCACCTCGCTGGAGCGTCGTTCCCAGACTCCGAGGATGGCGTCGAAGTACTTCGCGGTGAACGGCTTCAGCAACGCGGCCTGGCCGGGCTGCACGAAACCGGTGACGATCGCCCTGGTGGTGATGTTGGCCAACGTGTCGTCCTCGATCACCTGCTGCCACGCGGCGGCCTTGACGGCGGCCTGCGGGCGCGCAGCCGAAGCCGCCGCCGCGTTCCGTCGTCCCGCCGCGGTGGGATCGCGCAGCGCCTCGGCGTCGATGAACGGGGTGGCGGTGCCGCCCTCGTCGATGTCGCCTCCTGCCGCCAGCGCAGTGACGAGGCGCCACCTCAGATCGGTGTCGATGGTCAGCCCGGGCAGCCCCAACTCGGCCGGGTCGGTGTCCAACAGCGCCGCGAGCACTGCCGTGTGGCGCAGCGACAGCGCCGACGTGCACAGCGCGTTCACGTAGGCCAGCTGGAAGTCCGAGCCCGCCTCGGCGTCGCGGGCCAGTTCCAGGAGCCGGTCGCCGAACGCGGGCCAGCCCTGTGAGCACGCCCAATCCGGGTCCGCGTAGGCATTGAGCGCGGTCTGCGCCTGCAGCAACAGCCGCTGGGCGACACCGACCTCGGTCTCGGCGGGCACGCCCGCCTTGACGAGTTCGACGAAGTCGCGCGCCTTCAGCTCGGCTTCGCGCGTCATCTCCCACGCCGCGGACCAGGCCAGCGTGCGCGGGAGCGAGTCGGCGATGTCCGCGATGCGGGTCAGCACCGTCTGCAACGACTCGGGGTCCAGGCGCAGCGAGCAATACGTGAGATCGTCGTCGTTGACCAGGATCAGCTTGCCACGCGAAACGCCTTGCAGTGCAGGCACGTCCGTGCTGGCGCCATCGACGTCGAGTTCCTCGCGGTGGGTGCGGACCAGCTTGCCCGAACCGTCGTCGTCGTAGATTCCCACGGCCAGCCGGTGCACGCGGGTTTCACCGGCTCCTGGTGCGGCACCGCTCTGGTCGATCGCGAACCGGGTGAACTTGCCGTCACCGTCGACGTCGAAGTCCGCCCGCAGCGTGTTCAGGCCGGTCGTCTTCAGCCACTGTTGGCCCCAGTGTGACAGGTCGCGGCCCGACGACTTCTCCAGCGCGCCAAGCAGATCACCGAACGTCGCGTTGGCGAAGGCGTGGTCGCGGAAGTAGTCGCGCAGACCGGCAAGGAATGCCTCGAGGCCCACGTACGCGACGAGCTGCTTCAGTACGCTGGCGCCCTTGGCGTAGGTGATGCCGTCGAAGTTCACCTCGACTGCGTGCAGATCGGGGATGTCGGCGGCGACCGGATGCGTCGACGGCAACTGGTCCTGCCGGTACGCCCACGACTTCTCGACATTGGCGAAGGTCGTCCAGGCGTGCTTGTATTCCGTTGCCTCGCTTTGGCACAGCACCGACGCGAACGTCGCGAAGGACTCGTTGAGCCACAGGTCGTCCCACCACTGCATGGTGACCAGGTCGCCGAACCACATGTGCGCCATCTCGTGCAGCACCGTCTCGGCGCGGCGCTCGTAGCTGTAGCGGGTCACCTTGCTACGGAAGACGTAGTCCTCCAGGAACGTCACGGCACCAGCGTTCTCCATGGCGCCCGCGTTGAACTCGGGGACGAACAGCTGGTCGTACTTGCCGAA
>JAOPWT010000368.1 GCA_025965555.1 Mycobacterium sp. | reverse complement strand
CGCGCCATCGAGATCATCGCCGACGCCTGCCAGGCACTGAACTTCAGCCACCAGCACGGCATCATCCACCGCGACGTCAAACCCGCCAACATCATGATGAGCAAGGCCGGCGCGGTGAAGGTGATGGACTTCGGCATCGCACGGGCCCTTCACGACGGCGGCGTCAGCGTGACGCAGACGGCTGCGGTCATCGGCACCGCCCAGTACCTGTCACCGGAACAGGCCCGCGGCGAGACGGTCGACGCCCGCTCCGACGTGTACTCGCTGGGATGCGTTCTGTACGAGGTGCTCACGGGCGAACCGCCCTTCGTCGGCGACTCCCCCGTCGCCGTTGCCTACCAGCACGTGCGCGAAGACCCGCTGCCGCCGTCCGAGCGCAACCCGGACCTGTCGCCGGAACTGGATGCCGTCGTCCTCAAGGCGTTGGCCAAGAACCCCGACAACCGCTATCAGACGGCTGCCGACATGCGCACCGACCTGATCCGCGTGCACAGCGGTGAGGCACCGGAAGCGCCCAAGGTGTTCACCGGCGCCGAGCGGACCTCGTTGCTGTCTGCCGGTCCCTTCAACAACCGCACGCAGCCGACCGAGAACATCCCGACGCATCAACGCACCCACGTGGCCAAGGAGCGCAACCCCGCCATCGGGCGGTGGTTGGTGATCGTCGCGGTGCTCGCCGTGCTGACCGTCGCGGTAACGGTGCTGCTGAACTTCGCCGGCGGTAATCCCCGGGACGTGCAGATCCCCGATCTGACCGGCCAGGCCAAGGATGACGCCGTCGTCTCGCTGCAGAACCTCGGCTTCAAAATCACCATCAACAACGAGCCGGACTCCAAGATCGCCCCCGGCCTCGTCATCAGTACCAATCCCGCGGGAAACACATCGGCTGCCAAGGACGACGAGGTCACGATCAACGTCTCCTCGGGCCCGGAGCAGCGCGAGATACCCGACGTCAAGGGATTCATTCCGAGCGAGGCCGAGCGCAAGCTCAAGGACGCGGGGTTCTCCAACGTCAAGCAGGTTCCTGGGACATCGACCCCGGAGGACAAGGGCAAGGTCACCGCCACCATCCCGGCAGCCAACTCGACGTCGGCGATCACCAACCCGATCACGGTCGTGGTGGGCAGCGGACCGAACACCAAGCAGATCCCCGACGTCACCGGTCAGACCGTCGACGTGGCCACCCAGATCCTGGTCGCAAACGGGTTCACCGCGCCGCCCATTCCGGTCCAGGTGGACGGACTCGCACCTACCAAGGGGCAGGTCGTGGGCACGCTTCCGCCGGCCAACACCCCCGACGTCCCGGTGGATACGCCCGTGCAGCTGCAGGTGTCCCGCGGCAATCAGTTCAACATGCCGCCGCTACAGGGGCAGTTCTGGGACGCCGCCGCGCCGTTGCTTCAATCGTTGGGATGGACGGGCGACTTGATCAAGCTCGCCAACGCACAGAACAGCGGTGTGCCGAGCAACGGCATCGTGACTCAGAGCCCGGCCGCGGGCACCCCGTTGAAGTTCAGCGACCCGATCACGCTGAGCTTCGCGCAGTAGCCGCCCGCACCGTATCGGCGACCTCGCGCTCGAGGCTGCCCACCAGGCCTTCGTCGAGCGGCTGCCCGCACACGGCGAGCCAGTTGGCGAGCATCCGGTGCCCACCCTCCGTGAGGATCGACTCGGGGTGGAACTGCACGCCGTGGATCGGCAGTTCGACGTGCTGCACGCCCATGACGATTCCGCCCGACGTCTGGGCCGTGACCTGAAGCTCGGCGGGCATCGTGTCGGGCAGGATCGTCAGCGAGTGGTAACGCGTAGCCGTGAACGGATCCGGAAGTCCTTTCAGCACACCAACATTGGCGTGGTCGACACTGCTGGTCTTGCCGTGCAGAAGTTCCGGTGCGCGATCGACCGTGCCACCGAACGCCACCCCGATCGCCTGGTGCCCGAGGCACACTCCCAGCAGCGGAGTCGACGCCGCGGCGCAGGCGCGGACGAGCGGAATGGACGACCCGGCGCGCTCGGGTGTACCCGGTCCCGGGCTCAGCAGAATGCCGTCGAACTCCGCGGCGACCTTCGCGACGTCGGCGTCGGTGCTCAGCCGGGAGTCGTCATTGCGCCAGACGTCGGCGTGCACGCCCAACTGTCCGAGGTATTGGACGAGGTTGAAGACGAAGCTGTCGTAGTTGTCGACGACGAGAACGCGCATCAGGCCAGGTTACTGGGCTCAGTACCCCAGCGGACCAGCCGGCTTGGCGTAGCGCATCCGCACCGCGGGGGGATGGGCGACGACGTCCACGTCGGACTTGGGCTCCTCCGCGTAGCCAAGGCCGAAGCGCAGCACGTAACGCTTGTACAAGCCGACCATCGGCGACGCCGCCAGCGCCGCCTGCATGGCAGCCACGTCGCCGATCGCGGTGACGGCGTAGGGCGGACTGTAGGTGCGCCCGTTGAGCAGCAGCGTGTTGCCTACGCAGAGGGGAGCGGACGTGGCGATGATCCGCTGATCCTGCATCTGGATGGCTTCTGCGCCTGCGCTCCACAGCGCGTTCAGGACCGCCTCGATGTCCTGCTGGTGAACCACCAGGTCGTCGGCGGACGCGTCGCCGGGAAACCGGCCCTCGGCATTGCGCTGCGCATCGTTGAGGGTGACGACGAGGCCAGGTCCGTGCATGGCCTGGAGCCCGGCGTCGGGCGCCAACGCATCGGCACGGTGTGTGATGGCCGCGAGGGCGGCTGCCGCCGACGGGGTGCCGCCGTGGTGGTTGTCGACCTGGTCGACCAGCGTTTCGCGCTGCGCGGACAGCCGGTCGACGGAGGCCTGCGCCTCGCGGACGAGGTCGACCAGGCGGGGAGCGTCACTCCGGCGGATCTCGGTGCCACCCGACACCGTGTGCGTGGTCGCCAACAGCAGGCCGGCACACAGGCACACGATGGGCACACCGAGTCGCCACGGGGACCGGCGCCGGAGAGCCATGGTTTCTCCTCCACGTCGCGTGCTGCGTTAGGCTCTGGGTTGCATCCGCTCCATCGTCGCACCGCATCGTCCGCGTCGCGCCAACTGCCCGAAGGTACCCATGCCCAAGTCCAAGGTTCGCAAGAAGAACGACTTCACGATCAGCCCGGTGAGCCGGACCCCCGTCAAGGTCAAAGCCGGCCCGTCGAGCATGTGGTTCGTGATCTTGTTCGTCGGCCTGATGGTGCTCGGTTTGCTGTGGTTGTTGGTGTTCCAACTGGCGGCAACCAATCCCGTGGACGCCCCGAGCTTCCTCACCTGGATGGCCAATCTGGCCCAGTGGAACTACGCGATTGCGTTTGCCTTCATGATCACCGGACTGTTGCTCACGATGCGGTGGCGATGAGCGTTCCGCGCACCGGGATGAATTCATCATCGTTGCGACGCGTTGCCTTTTCGGCAACCTCTGTGTCACCCAATCACACGGTTGTGATTCATCCCCATTGGGGATAGCACCTGTGGATAACTCGATCGCACACGCTTAGAGGGTGCTCGAAGCCAATGCAGCAAACTGAGTGGGGACCTCCGACCGGGGGAATCGCAGCATGCGGCTTCTTCGGTCTGCTCATGGCCGTCGCCGCTGTGACCGTAGTCACAGACGCTCCTGGACGTGCTCTGGCCGGCATTGCCGCGGTGGGTTTATTGGCGTTTGCAAGCATGTCGTGGCGGGCACGGCCAAAACTGGCAATCACCGGCGACGGATTGGTGGTGCGCGGCTGGTTCGGCACGCACGTATTGGGTCGTCAGGACGTCGCGAAGATCCGCATCACCGAGTTCCGCCGGATCGGGCGCAAAGTACGCCTGCTGGAGATCGACACCGCCGACGACGATCGCCTGCTGGTATTCACCCGGTGGGATCTCGGCACCGATCCGCTCGACGTCCTGGATGCGTTGACCACCGCGGGCTACGCGGGTCACTAACCGCTCCGCGCACGAACACGCCCCGCGAGGGCGGCCCGCGGGGCGTTTCGGTGGGGGAGAGCTGGGCGCTGCGGCTAGGACACCGTGATCGAGTCGATGACGACCGGCTCCAGCGGACGGTCGCTGCGATCGGTGGGCGTGGCACCGATGGCGTCGACGACCTTGCGCGACTCCGGGTCGACGACCTCGCCGAAGATGGTGTGCTTGCGGTTCAGGTGCGGCGTCTTGCCGACGGTGATGAAGAACTGCGAGCCGTTGGTGCCGGGGCCTGCGTTGGCCATGGCCAGCAGGTAGGGCTTGTCGAAGACGAGTTCCGGGTGGAACTCGTCGGCGAACTGGTAGCCGGGTCCGCCGCGGCCGGTGCCGGTCGGGTCGCCACCCTGGAGCATGAATCCGGAGATGACGCGGTGGAACACGGCTCCGTCGTAGAACGGTCCCGACGTGCTGCCGGATGCATTCTCGGTGCTGTAGTCCTTGGTCCCCTGGGCCAATCCGACGAAGTTGCCGACGGTCTTGGGGGCGTGATTTCCGAAGAGCGCGATCTTGATGTCACCGCGGTTGGTGTGCAGCGTCGCGGTCGCTGTCTGTATGGGACTCGTCACGGGATGCCAGTGTGCCATTTCGTGTTTCACCGGCGGGTTCCGGCCCCCTCGAAAAAGGCACCGAATAGGGTGGTCGCCGGAAGTCCCCACGCAGAGAGGCTGAGCCATGAGCTCCACGACAAGCCCCGCCCGTTTGACGCCGGCGGAACGCATCGCCCGCGGTCTGAAGTACTCGACGGTGGGCCCCGTCGACGTGACCAGGGGAGCGCTTGGCGTCGGTTTCAACTCCACCCGCTCTTCGGTGGCATGGGTGGCCAATCGCTACCGGCGGGGCCGGATCAAGAGCCAGCTGGCCAAGGACCTCGCCGCCGCGCAGGAGGCCATCGCCAACGAGTTGGCCGCCGCGCAGGAAGTCGTCACCAACATTCCGCAGGCGCTGCAGGAGGCGCGAAAGACCAAGCGCCGTCCCAAGCCGCTGTTGGTGATCGGCGCGGGCGTGGCCGTGCTGGCCGTCGGCGCCGTCGCCTTCTCGATCATCAGGCGCTCGACGCAGCCGGAGCCGTCGCCTCTTCCGCCGAGCGTGGACGTCGCCCCGCGACCCTGAGTCGCGTCGCCGACCATCGATGTTCGATTGTGGAGCCTAGGAGATTCGAACTCCTGACATCTGCCTTGCAAAGGCGAATCATGCTGCAGTTCAAGGGGATTCACCCGCCCCCAGCTGCTAAAGGGCATAACTATGGTTAACCGTAGTTATCTGTAACTGTGGTCAGATTGTGGTCACGGGGTGGTCATTCAAACGGCGAGCCCTTGTTGAACTCGCGGAAGTTGAGCACCATTCGGTCGCTTCCTTCGACGGAGCTGAACCCAAACTCTCGATAGAGGCTGGCTACTTTGTCGTTCATTGGATCAACAACGAAGACCGCGCCGCCGATCAACATCACTGCCTCGCAAGCGTTGAGGTATGCATCAGCGATGAGGTCAAGTCCGAGGTCCTGGCCATGACGAGTTTGGTCGAGAGCCAACTTCCCGATGAGGATTCCTGGCAACGCATGTTTTCGCGGCCATCCGCTGGGGCGGATCAGGTCCAGGAAGGATCCTTCAGATTCAAGGATCGTGGTCTGGAGCAAAGTGAAGTAC
>JAOPWT010000355.1 GCA_025965555.1 Mycobacterium sp. | reverse complement strand
GCAGGCCGTACTGGCGGCCCGCATCGACCGGCTTCCCGCAGAGGCGAAAGCGATAGTGAATGCTGCAGCGGTGATCGGCACCAAGTTCGACGTCGATACCCTGAATGCTCTGCTTCCCGATGTGGGGTCGTCTGCATTGGCGGACTTGGTATCGGCAGAGTTCATCGATCAGACTGAATTCGCGCCGCGCCAACGATATTGCTTCCGACACCCGCTGGTGCGCACGGTTGCCTATGAATCACAGTTGAGCACCACGCGCGTGCAGGCCCACCGCCGGTTGGCCGCGGCGATCGAGTCGCGCGACCCTAGTGCCGTCGACGAGAATGCGGCACTGATCGCCACGCATCTCGAAGCAGCCGGCGAACTCGCCGGCGCGTATCGCTGTCACATGCGGGCGGCGGGATGGCTTCGGCCGCGAGACATTCCGGCCGCACGGGCTCAATGGTTCAGCGCACGCCGCCTCGCCGACCGGTTACCCGAAGACCACGACGACGTCATCGGGATGCGGATCGCACCACGAACCATGCTGATTTCGACGCAGTCCTTCGTCGGTGTAGACGCCGACGCGGACGAGCAGTACCGCGACCTGCGTGAACTATCGATGCAAACCGGCGACCTGAGGTCTCTCGCTATCGCAGCTGCCGGACGCATCATGTCGCTTACCTTCAACGACATCTGCGTTCCCAAGGCCGCTGCGCTGGCATCGGAAGTCGAACACCATATGCTTGCCGCTGTCGACTGGAATGCGACGCCAGAGATCGACATAATTCTCATTGCCGTCGTCCGCGCGCATTACGCGAATTGTGAATTCGACGCCGCTCTGAAGGTGATTGAGACGATCCCGGCGCGGCCCCAGGAGGGGCCAACTATGGAACTTGCCGCGGCCCTGAGCTTTCGAGGTGTTATCGAGATGTGTCGTGGCGACAGCGTGAGCGGCCGACGACATCTTCAAGAGTCGAATCTGCACGCTCGGGCCCTGACCCCGCTCAACTACGCAATGGTAATGGCCAATTACGGTTTCATGACGGCAATGGGCCTCTACGAGGCTGACGAGTTGGTTGGTGACATGCGGGACACGTTGCGACGTGCCGAGTCGTTCGGTGACATCTGCGGCATCATCGACGCCCAGTTCGGTTACGGCACAGTGCTATTACGTGCCCGTCATGCGTCCCGTGACGAGGCAATCGATGTCCTCAGACGGGCCCGAGCCAGCATCGAGAAGCACGAGGTGCAGACCAACACGATGACGGCCATCGTTGCCGACCTTGCGATCGACGCCGCACGCAATGGGCGACGAGACGAAGCAATCGATGATCTCCGCGCGGTGTTCGCCTTTCACATGGACAACGGCATTCGAGTCGAAGTCGGCTCTGTCGGGGAGGCACTCGTCCGGCTGCTCATCGATCGCGGCGGCACCGACGATCTCGCCGAGGCACACCGCATCGTCGACGAATGGCAGTTCCAACGGCCCGGCATTCCTGCGGCAGATCTGTGGTGGCTGAAATCGCGTGCCTGGATAGCCAAGGCGGAACACAACTTCGGTGAATACATCGACCAGGCCAAGCAGTACCTCGAGCTCTGCGTGAGGCTCGACGCCCGTGGACGTCTCGCCGAGGCACGGCGAATGGTCAGCCCGACGAATCGCGGCACACTACGGGACGATAGCTAGTAGCAGGCGCACGAGCTCGGCTTGTCGGTGTGTGTCGGTTTTGTCGAAGATGTGGTGCACGTGAGTCTTGATGGTGGTCGTCGACAACGCCAGATCCTCCGAGATCGGTTTCAAACCCTCACCGCGCACCACGCGCAACGCCACCTCGGCTTCCGCGTTGGTCAAACCGAAAAGCCGTCTCATCAACATCTTTGGTGGATCGGCATCCTGCTCCGGGTCGATGATCATCACGAGAGCTCTCGCCGCTGAGCGGTCTTCTGCTATTGGGAGCGGCAGCACGTGAACGACGTAGGGACGTTTTCCCGATGGGCGGCCGCACGCGAACGAAACGCCGCCGCGAGAACCGTTCCGCGGCGCGGTACACGCACCCGCGATGCTGCCCTGCAGTTCTGTGTTGGTCGGCGTGTGGGTCGCCTCCAAGCTGCCGGAGCGGATGCAGAATCCGTCCTCGGACGTAAGGATTCGCCGGGCTGCGGAGTTGAGGTGCACGACACCGCTTGTCCCGACGATGACGATGCCGTGTCGGATGATGTCGATCACCCCGGTGATGTCACCCGCGCTGTAGCCGCCCAACTCCAGGAGATGATTTTGGGTGCGAAGCGCTTGTTCCAAGTGGGGAATCAGCGCGCCCATGAACTTGACCCGCTCGGCGGTATCGAATGGGTCTGCCCGTTTTGGCGCCGCGACGAGAACGGTTGCGGGCGTTGTGCCGACGGTCAGTCGCATGAACAAACCATCGTCCATGCCAAACGGGCACATGAAGTCGGCCTCGAACTCTGAACGGGTCCTGAGAGCAACCAGTTTTTGACCGCCATGTATTAGACCGGCGGGGCCCCTCTCGACGGCGTCGAGTACGTAATCCATCGTGTAGAAGTGCTCGATATAAGATTGGCGCGCCTCCGGAGGGACGGTGGCGCACATCAGAGAGCGGCTTGGTCCCCGACCGATGTAGATTGCGGAGCCGGTTGCATCCAGCATGGAACTGATGTCCGCTAGAGCCACCGCCCAGTTCTGCGGCCTGATCGACGACGCGTAGATCTGCGAAACTACGCGGGAGAACTCTTCGATCGAGAACATCGCCGCTCCCCGTGACCATCCTTCGGCACCAAAAGTTACGCCTTCCACCAGCGGAATGGAACAAAATCGCAGTCCGATTTCAACCGTTCGGTTGAGGCTGCAGACCGGTTTGCGGTCTTTTCTTGACGCCATGGTCTACGCGAGGATGTCGAGCCTGCCCGTCACGACGGTCGCGACTGCATTCTTGTGCGCCTGCACGAGAGGCCGCGGTCACGATGATCGACGCAACCGGCAGGAGCGTGCTGGGTGAAGGTACTGGTCACGGGCGGCACGGGTTTCACCGGCTCGCACACCGTGCGCGCGCTCGTCGCCGCTGGGCACGACGTCCGCTTACTGGTGCGCGACCCCCGCAAGGTGCGCAGTGTGTTCGGGCCGTACGGCTTCGTTCCTGCTGACGTCGTCGTCGGCGACATGACGGACGCGGACGCCGTCAAATCGGCGTTAGTCGACTGCGACGCAGTGGTCCACACCGCCGCGCTGGTCGACCTGCGCCGTGCGGCCGCACGCCTTGTCGAGGAATCCAACACCCGTGGCGTCGAGCTGATCATCGGCGGCGCCGCGCGCCGCGGGCTGTCGAGCATCGTCCACGTGTCGAGCCTTGGGGTGTTCTTCGTGCCGGGCGGTCCGCCGCTGTCGCCCGGTCTGCCGGTCGCGCCAGGGACCACCGCCTACGCCCGGTCGAAGTCGCACGCCGAGCTCTATGTTCGACGACTCCAGGAACAGGGTGCGTCGATCCGAATCTGCTATCCGGCAGGCATCCTCGGTCCAGACGATCCGGGCCTGAGTGCCGTAACCAATGGCCTGCGCTCGTTTTTACGAGACGGCGCGGTGCTCACGTCGAGCGGGTTGCAGGTTGTCGACGTGCGTGATCTCGCCGCATTGCATCTGAAGTTGTTGGAGCTCTCTCCCGGCGCGCACCGCTACGCGGCCGCCGCCAAGATGCTGACCTGGCCGGAGGTAGTGGCACTGCTCGACGAGCTCACCGGTACCCGGGTGCGCCGCGTCCGTGTGCCGGGTCCGTTCTTGCGCGCGGCGGGTTCGGTGGGTGATGCGGTGAAGCGCGTCCGCGACTTCGACTACCCGCTGACGCGAGACATGATGGAGTTCACTACCCGGTGGCCCGGGGCAGACACGGAGCGCACCACACGCGAACTCGGCGTTGGCTTTCGCGAGGTTGCGGACTCCTTTCGCGACGCGCTGAGCTGGATGTATCGCGCAGGCCACCTGACCGCGGCTCAGGTCGGGAAGCTTGCAGAAGTTGAACATCCCACGGATCCAACGGGATTGGAGAAGGCGCGATGAGCGTGACGAACCCGGTTTCCCCGGCTGACACTGTGGCGTTCGACCCCTTTTCGGAAGTCTTCTTCAACGATCCCTACAACACCTACCGTCGCCTGCGCGATGAGTCGCCGGTGTACCACAACGAGAAGTACGGTTTTTGGGCCCTCTCGCGCTACGAGGACGTCGAGCCGGCGATGAAGGATTGCCAGACCTACTCCTCTGCTAGGGGCATCACGCTCGACATGTACCTGGCCGAACCCGACCCGACCCAGCCGACGCTGATAATCATGATGGACCCGCCCCAACACACGGTGATGCGCAAACTGGTCAACAAGGTGTTCACCCCCCGCGCGATCGCTGCCCTAGAACCGATGATTCGCGAGAAGATTACCGAGGTTGCCAACACCCTCGACCGAACGGCGTTTGATGTGGTCGCGGATTTCGCGGCGCTGTTTCCAGTCGAGGTCATCACCACGATGCTGGGCGTTCCCCCCAAACATCGACAGCAGATCCGCTTGTGGATGGACAAGCAACTGGAGCGCAACCCCGGTGACTTCCATCTGCCTGCCGAAGGATTGGCGGCCGCCGAAGCGATCGGCATGTTCTATTACGAGCTGGTCTGCCAACGTCGGGCCCACCCCCAAGACGACATGATCAGCCGGCTGACCGAAGTCGACGTCCTCCGCGACGGCGGTGTCGCGAAACTGACCGACATCGAGATCGCCGCGTTCGCAATGATGCTCGGGGGCGCCGGAGCCGAGACCGTCACGAAGCTTCTCGGAAATGCGGCGGTCGTCTTCGCCGAGAACCCCGACCAATGGCGAAGGCTCCGTGACGACCGAAGCAAGGTTCCCGGCGCATTCGAGGAACTGCTCCGATTCGAAGCGCCCTCGCAGTACCAGCTCCGGTACAGCACACGTGAGGTCGAACTGCACGGCACGACCATCCCCACCGGCAGCATAGTCATGCTGATCAACGGCTCAGCGACCCGCGACGAGCGAGCCTTTCGCGATCCCGATCGATTCGACATCGAGCGGACACCGTCTGGCCACAACCTCAACTTCGGCTACGGTGTCCACAGCTGCCTCGGCGCAGCCCTTGCACGGATGGAAGGCCGGATCGCCCTCGACGTGATGCTTGACCTCATGCCCGTCTACCGGGTGGAATCCGCAGGACTGCGGCGGGTGGCGATGGCAAACGTCGCGGGCTGGTCGAACGTCCCAATTCACGTCGAAGAACCGCATGCATCTTCAGGCGCACCAAGTGGAGTTCGCACCGGCGGCAAGATTCGGGCGGAGCATCAGCAGGCGGTCAGTAGCGATCGAGCTCGATCAACCGCTCGTCGCTGATCCCGAAGTGATGAGCAATCTCGTGGAGCACGACGTGCCTGATCTCGCGGCGCAGACGATCCTCGTCGCCGGCAGCGAGTCGCGTGATCGGGCCGCCGAAGATGCTGATCTTGTCGGGAAGCACGCCGCTGTACGTGCTGCTCCTTCGCGGCAGCGGTACGCCGCGGTACAGGCCGAGCAGCAGCTGGCCGCGGGGAGGCTCGTCCTCGACGACGATCTCGACGTTGCTCATCGCCGCACGGAGCTCGGTCGGTAGGGAGTTCAGCGCGTCGTCAATCGCGTCCTCGAACGGATCATTGAGACCCGGCCCCGAACTCACATCCATCTCCGCAATGGTGCCAGACTCGGGACTGGGTGGTTTTGAACGGCAGCTGCGGCGTCGCTTGTGGGTAAGTCCTAGCCTGCCCGTCCAGCGGGTATGACAAGGTGCCATACGTCTCGAAAGGCCAAATCAGCGGCGTAGTTGGTGGGGCTAGCCCCCCGCCGGAGGGTTCTTGCCCTTCGTGGCCACGTAGCTTACGCAGTCCCCCTGGTTCTCGAAGACGCCGAACGCTTGCCACCCGCCCTTCTTGCACTGTTCCCCATCGGTCGGCCCGCAAGCGAGACTTCCGGGCTGTGCTCCAGACTGGAATTGCTCGTTGATTCCCTCTACTTCGATGAACGACGGACCGATCATCCGAGGCACGACGGCGATTGTTGGGCTGCTCTAAGCCAGCGCCGGAAATCCTCTGCCAGGACTGCGGGGTCCTCGAGGATGTAGTTGGTTTTGAGCTGCGCCACGCCGATGTGCACGCGGATGAAGACCGGCCCATCGGCCGATCCGGCCCAGGCGACAGCGGCGGCAAGCTCGTCCGCCGTTCGCACATCGCGCCCGGCCGCCCATCCACAGGCCTCGGCAACGGCGACCATATCCATGTCGCTGGACGCGGTCGGCTGACCCCCTGTTGCCAGATAGACGTTGTTGTCCAAAAGGAACACGACAAGATTTCGCGGCGTGAGGTGGCCAACTGTGCTCATGACCGACAGGCCCATGATCAACGCGCCGTCACCCTCGATCACCACGAGCTTCTCGTTCGGCCGCTCCGCCTCCAGGCCAAGCGCAAGTCCCAATGCTAGGGAAACCGTCTGGCCCATCGCGTCGAGGCTGATGATGTGGTTTGCCTTTCTCCCTGCCACAGCAAGCATTTCCCTGGCAGTTCCGCCAAGGGTGAGCACGATCGCGGAGTCGGGAAACGCAGCGTCGACAAGCCGCAGTACGTCAGCACGCTCAATAGCCATCG
>JAOPWT010000353.1 GCA_025965555.1 Mycobacterium sp. | reverse complement strand
GCCCGAACCTCGGCGCAATGTCCGCGTTACACGCCTTCGGTAGCTTGGCCCTCCATGTCTGATGACGACGAGAGGCAATGATGATCGACCCACTTGTGCGAGAGATGACGTCAGAACTTGTCGGACGGCTCGGGCGTAGGGGATTCATCAAGGCTGCCGCGACTGTCGGCGTCGGCGCCGGTATCGCCGGCGTGGCGTCCGCGTGCACGAATAGCTCCGGATCGCCGGCACCCTCGTCGCCCTCCGCGGCATTGGCCAACACCACGGTGCTGCAGCCCGGTCAGGGCACACGAACTGGTGATGTGTATCTGTCATCGGAACCAAATCAGGTGCTTTGGGGTTACGTCCCCAATGTGCATGCCGCGCCGGTGACGAGGATGCGTTCGGGGCAGACGATCACCATCGATGCTGTGTCTCATGAGGGCATCCTGGAAGACCAGGGCCGCAACCCCGTCGAGTTCTTCGGCCGCTACGGCGTCGCCGAAAACGGAGTCCTTGACGACGTTAAAGTCATTGCAGCCGAATACAACCGGACACCGCGGGATTTCGTCAAAGATGGTCCGCATGTGGTGACCGGCCCGGTGTTCGTCGAAGGTGCCGAACCCGGAGACGTTCTTAAAATTGAGACGCTCGAAGCGATTCCGCGGGTGCCTTACGGGGTGGTGTCGAGCCGACACGGGAAGGGCGCCTTGGCGCGCGCCAAGGACGGCGGACCGCCGGCGGGAATAACTTTGGCGGAGGTGATGCCCCCGGTCAGCACCGATGACCGGAATAACCCCGATCCCACCCACCGCGGCAACGTGTCGGTGTTCACTGCGATCGAGGACGGTAAAGGTGTGATGCCATTGGGCAGTTCGACCCGAGTTCGGTTCCCGCTACGCCCGTTCATGGGGATGATGGGAGTTGCATTTTCCCAGGACCCAGATCCGATATCGGACAACTCGAACTCGATTCCACCGACCCTCGGCGGCGGAAATATCGACATCCGGCACCTGGGTCCGGGGTCGACCTTCTACCTTCCCGTCTTCGCTCCCGGTGCATTGTTCTACGTCGGTGACCCGCACATGGGAATGGGGGACGGTGAGGTCGCCTTGACCGCCATGGAAGGCTCCCTGAGGGGGACGTTCAGACTGACGGTGTGCAAAAAGGGTTCGTCGGACGCTCCCAGCGTCGCGTACAGCTATCCATTCGCCGAGACCGCCGATGCCTGGATTCCGATCGGATTGTCTGATCCCGACGGCGCCGTGGGCGGACAGGTGAGCGACCTCAACGTCGCCATGCGCCGAGCCGTTGTCAACGCGCTGGACTACCTTGAGCACGACCGCGGCATGGACCGGACCACCGCCTACGCCTACCTCTCTGCCGCTTCAAATTTCAGCGTGTCCCAGGTCGTCGACCGCACCGTCGGCGTTCACGGGCAGATATATAAGGACCACTTCGCATGACGGGCCAAGAAACCCGTCGTTGGTTGACGCCGATCACCAATGGATCGCCGCGGCAGCACATTTGAGTTCTCGCGAGGATCGCAGAAGGACGTAGCTAGGGGCCCCCGCTAGTCGTCCAGTCGTTGTGACCATTCCAGCTCGGCGCTCGTTTCGCCGTGAACGCCTTGACCGCGTTCTGGAAGTCAGCGGAGTTGTAGACGCGCGAGACGATGTCGGTCACGTCGGCGTCGCGTCCGCTGCGGTGCAGTCTGCGCAGGCCCTCTTTGGATGCCCACATGCTCAAGGGCGCGTGGGCGAGGATGCCTTCGGTGATCGTGTCGGTTGCTTTTTCCAGATCGTCCGCCAGCGCCACAAGGAATCCCGCCGAACGGGCCTCCTCGGCGGTCATCAACTCGGCTGTCAGCAAAAGCGCGATCGTGCGCGAGTGACCGAAGTTCTGGACGAGCAGGTCAAGGGTGGCCACCGAGACACAGTTCCCGAGTGTGCGTGCGATCGGCACTCCGAATTTCGCGCGAGGTGTCGCGACACGGAGGTCGACCGCGCAGGCGATGCCGAGACCGCCGCCCACGCAGTAGCCGTCGATCGACGCGACGGTGGGGATGGTCACGGCCTGCAGCCGGTCGAGCACCGCGGTCACCCGGCGCTCGTAGTCCACACCATCCTGACCGGTGGAGAACTTGGCGAACTGGCTGATATCCGTACCGGCGACGAATGCGCGACCGCCGGCGCCGCGCAGGACCATGACCCGGATGTCACCGTCGGAGTCGGCTCGGTCGCAGGCTTGCTCGAGCACCTCATACATGGCCCAGGTCATCGCGTTGCGCTGATCCGGCCGGTTGAACGTCACCGTGAGCACGTGGTTTTCGGCGCCGATCTCAACTTCGGATGTACTCATGACTCCTCATCACCTTTTCGGTCGACGCGGCTGAATTCCGAGAGGACTTTCGCGGTCGAATCGCCAAGAGGCGGTCCGGCATTCGCCCGCCGCACGGGCGTGCGGGAGAATCGCATCGGGGACCCCAGCTGCTCGACCGGGCCCAGCGTGGGATGTGGTGCGTCCCAGAAGAATTCTCGTTGCCGCAACGTTTCGTCGGTGAACACCTGCGCGTAATCGATGATCGGGGCGCACGGCACCCCTGCCTGCTCGAGGTCGTCCACAAGGGACCGCGCCGTCCGGGTTGTGGTGATCTTTTCGATCGCCTCGACGAGCTCTTCGCGATGCTGCCGCCTGGAGTAGGCATCAACGTATCGCGGGTCGGTGAGCAGGTCGTCGAGGCCCAGTTTGTGGCAGAACGCCGCCCAGTTCTTCGGTGTGGTCGCGCCGATGGTGACGTGCCCGTCAGCGGTTCGCACCGCCTGGTAGGGCGCGTTGTTCTGATGTGCGGATCCGTGCGGGCGCGGGACGGTTCCGTCGGCGAAATACATGCCGGCTTCCCATACCGCGAATGAGACTCCGGACTCCAGCAGGGAGACATCGATGTGCTGCCCTTCCCCCGACTGGTCGCGCTCGCGCAGCGCCGCGGTCACCGCCAAGGCGAGGTACAGGGCGCAGACCAGGTCGCAGATCGGGACGCCGACCTTGGCCGGCTCGTGGTCGGGGAAGCCTGTCACGCTCATCAGGCCGCTGCGCGCCTGCGCCATGATGTCCAGACCGGGGAGGTGGGCGAGGGGGCCGTCCTGGCCCCACCCCGACGCCGAGGCATAGATCAGCCGCGGGTTCTCCTCGCGCAGGGCCGCATAGCCGAGTCCCAACCGGCTCATCGCTCCCGGCCGGAGGTTCTCGACGAGGACGTCGGCCGCGCGTACGAGCTCCCGGAACGCGGCATTGTCGCGTTCAGCTTTGAGATCAAGCGTGACTGAGTCCTTGTTGCGG
>JAOPWT010000246.1 GCA_025965555.1 Mycobacterium sp. | reverse complement strand
CCGCCGACGTCGGCGACGAACTGTTCGTCGAGTTCTTCGCCGACCAGTCCACGTACGTCATACGCCTTGATGACGCGGTTGACAGCCGCAGCGGGCCGAGACATAGATCTCCTCGCGAAGGGGACTCCTGGGGCCAGCCTATCGGCTGGGCTTCGGAACTGCCGCTGGGTTGCGCCGGTGGGTCACAATCGGCGCGCTTCGAATCTACGGGGGCAGGGCTCGCGTCAGTCTGAGGGGTCCGGCAACACCCGCAGGTGTCCGCGCCTGCGACCGTTCTCCTCGGCACGTTGGGCCGGCGGGGCCATCAGCGCACCGCCACGTACGCCGGTGACGGGATCGGAGAACCCGACGGGCGCGGCGCCCACCGCCGCCGCGTCGCGGCCCTCGCGCACTGCGTCGGCGAGCGCCACCAAATCGTCGTCGTCGGAATGGGAAGGCAGCGGTCCGGCGTGCCTGACGAGTTCCCAGCCCCGCGGCGCGGTGATCCGTCCGGCATGGATCACGCACAGATCCCAGGAGTGGGGCTCGGAGGCTGTGGCGAGCGGGCCGACGACCGCAGTCGAGTCCTTGTAGACGAAGGTCAGCGTCGCCACGGCGTAGTGCGGGCACCCGGGCCTGCAGCAGCGACGGGGAACGTTCACGGACACGAGGCTATCGCGCGGGAACCCCTCGAGTCGGCGACACGCGCAGCACGTAACCGGCCGATCTCCAACCGTTACGATCGCCGCATGGTCGAGCGGCAGCCGGGACGAGCGCACCGCGGACGCCGGGAGATGCGCGGCCCGCTGCTGCCCCCGACGGTGCCGGGTTGGCGCAGCAGGGCCGAGAGGTTCGACATGGCCGTGCTTGAGGCGTACGAACCGATCGAGCGCCAGTGGCAGGACCGGGTGTCCGGCCTTGACGTCGCGGTCGACGAGATTCCGCGGATCTCACCCAAGGATCCGGACAACGTCCAGTGGCCGCCAGAGGTGATCGCAGACGGACCGATCGCCCTCGCCAGGCTCATACCTGCCGGTGTCGACGTCAGAGGGAATGCCACGCGGGCGCGGATCGTGCTGTTCCGCAAGCCAATCGAGCGACGGGCCAAGGACACCATCGACCTGTCGGATCTACTGCATGACGTACTGGTGGCTCAGGTGGCCACGTATCTGGGCGTGGAGCCCTCCGTCATCGACCCGACGATCGACGACGACTGACCCGTCTTGGGTCAGGGGGAAATCAGATGATGCCGCGCTTGAGTCGGCGCCGTTCCCGCTCGGACAGGCCGCCCCAGATTCCGAAGCGTTCGTCATGGGCCAGGGCGTAGTCGAGGCACGCGTCCTTCACCTCGCAGCCGAGGCAGATGCGCTTCGCCTCTCGGGTCGAGCCGCCTTTCTCGGGGAAGAATGCCTCGGGGTCGGTCTGCGCGCACAGTGCGCGCTCCTGCCATTGCTCGTCGTCGATTGCCGGTTCGTCGTAAATGCCGGTGTGGTCGGGAACCACACTCAACTGGGGACGGCCGATCACCCCACCCTGCGACGGCCCGGTGTTGGTATGCGGTTCGTTGCCTACTGAGCCGAGCATCCGACTGTCGAATCGGATGACACGATCGAAATCAACGTGCTCATAAGACATCTTCCGCCTCCTCACCTGGTTTAGAAGTTCCCTGTTTTCAACCCCACCGCGAACCCGTGTGGCCACTCCAATTCGAACAAGTGATCGAATCTCGGTCTGCGACACTGGAACCGGAAGCGAACCGGGAAATGACACTGATGTGATTAGACACGCGTTAGCTGCGGGGGTCAAGCGCTAGAACGCGTTTTCATACCATCCCGTGACCTAATGTCGGCGCGTCGGTTACCTGGCGTGTCGCCAAAGTGACCAATTCGGCCCCCGCCGTGGACCACGTTCGAACCACAGCGCCTAGTGTCGATCGATGTGAAAGTCACTGTTCTGGTGGGCGGCGTCGGTGGCGCGCGCTTCCTTCTCGGCGTCCAGCAGTACCTTGGCCTCGGCCAGTTCGCGGGCACCGGGTCGGGGCCTGCCGGAGACCACCAGCTCACCGCGGTCGTCAACGTCGGCGACGACGCCTGGATGCACGGTGTACGTATTTGCCCGGACCTCGACACGTGCATGTACACCTTAGGTGGAGGTATAGATCCCGCCCGGGGTTGGGGCCACGCCAACGAAACCTGGCACGCCAAGGAGGAACTCGCCGCCTATGGCGTGCAACCCGACTGGTTCGGACTTGGTGATCGCGACCTGGCCACCCACCTGGTGCGCAGCCAGATGCTCAGAGCCGGCTATCCGCTGTCGGAGGTGACCGAGGCACTGTGCGCCCGGTGGCAGCCGGGTGCCCGGCTTCTACCCGTCACCGATGACCGAAGTGAAACCCACGTCGTCGTAACCGATCCCGAACCCGACCGGCGAGCAGGAGCGCAGCGACCCGGGGATGAGGCCGCCGAGGAAGGCACGCGGCGCGCCATCCACTTCCAGGAGTGGTGGGTGCGCTACCGGGCCCAAATCCCCACGCATGCCTTCGCGTTCGTCGGCGCCGACAAGGCCACGGCGGCGCCCGGGGTGATCGAGGCCATCGCCGAGGCCGACGTCGTCTTCGTGGCCCCGTCCAATCCGGTGGTCAGCGTCGGCGCAATCCTCGCCGTGCCGGGAATCCGTGGGGCGCTTCGGTCGACGGCGGCGCCGGTGATCGGCTTCTCCCCCATCGTCGCGGGACGCGCCCTGCGCGGGATGGCCGACGAATGTCTCTCCGTCATCGGGGTCGAGACCTCGTCTCAGGCCGTCGGCGCCCACTTCGGAGCGCGCACGGGCACCGGCCTGCTCGACGGCTGGCTCATCGACGAGGGTGACACCGCCACGCTCGACGGCATCGACGTCCGCGCCATCCCCCTGTTGATGACCGATCCGAAGGCCACCGCCGAGATGGTGCGCAACGGAGTCGAACTCGCGGGAATCGGAACGGGCGCGTGACGAGTCCCGACCACGGCGCCGATCACGGGGCAGCGGCCGCCATCGAGATCCTGCCCGTACCCGGCCTGCCGGAGTTCCGGCCCGGCGACGACGTGGCGGCGGCGATCGCCACGGCCGCCCCGTGGCTGCGCGACGACGACGTGGTCGTGGTGACGAGCAAGGTGCTCTCCAAGAGCGAGGGTCGGATCGTCGCGGCGCCGACCGATCCCGACGAGCGGGACGCCCTGCGACGCAGGCTCGTCGACGCCGAGGCCGTGCGGGTGCTGGCCCGCAAGGGGCGAACCCTGATCACCGAGAACGCCATCGGCCTGATTCAGGCCGCGGCAGGCGTCGACGGGTCCAACGTCGATTCGGCCGAGTTGGCACTGCTGCCAGTCGATCCCGATGGCAGCGCCGCCACCCTCAGGAGCCGCCTTCGGGCGCTGCTCGGCGTCAGCGTCGGCATCGTCGTCACCGACACCATGGGACGGGCCTGGCGCAACGGCCAGACCGACACCGCGATCGGCGCGGCGGGTCTGGCCGTCCTTCACGGCTACGGCGGCGCGCACGACGCGCACGGCAACGAGTTGGTGGTCACCGAGATCGCCATCGCCGACGAGATCGCCGCGGCCGCAGATCTGGTGAAGGGCAAGCTGACCGGCATTCCGGTGGCGGTCGTGCGCGGACTCGCGCTGCGTGATGACGGTTCCAACGGCCGCACGCTGGTCAGGGCGGGCGAAGAGGACCTGTTCTGGTTGGGCACCGAGGAAGCCATCCAGATGGGCAGGCGGCAGGCACAGCTGCTGCGTCGCTCAGTGCGCCGGTTCGGGCCAGAACCCGTCGACGCCGCCATCGTCGAAGCGGCTGTCGCCGAGGCGCTCACCGCGCCCGCGCCGCATCACACGCGGCCGGTGCGGTTCGTGTGGGTGCGCGATGATCACGTGCGCCTGCGCCTGCTGGACGCCATGAAGGACAGGTGGCGCGCCGACCTGCTGAGTGACGGCAGGCCGGCCGACGCCGTCGATCGACGCGTCAGTCGTGGCCAGATCCTCTACGACGCACCGGAGCTGGTGATCCCCTTCATGGTGCCCGACGGCGCACACTCCTACCCTGACGCGGCGAGGACGGCTGCCGAGGCCACCATGTTCACCGTCGCGGCGGGTGCCGCGGTGCAGGCCCTGCTGGTGGCGTTGGCGGTCCGCGACGTCGGTAGCTGCTGGATCGGATCGACCATCTTCGCCGCCGACCTGGTGCGAGCGGAGCTGGATCTCCCCGCCGACTGGGAACCCTTGGGCGCCATCGCCATCGGGCACGCCGAGCAGCCTACGCAGCCGCGCGATCCCGG
>JAOPWT010000299.1 GCA_025965555.1 Mycobacterium sp. | reverse complement strand
TTTGTAGAAGGGGCTCGCATGGACTTCGGCTTGACCGACGAACAGGACCAACTCGCCTCGGCGGAGCGCGCGTGGCTGACCCGAAACGACCCGCTCTTGCGCATCCGCAGTGCGCTGGACTCGGCGGCTGTGACGATCGACCCGGCGGCCGTGCAACACGCGGCGGAGTCGGGGCTGCTTGCACTGCTCACGCCCGAGATGGGCGGCACACACGTCGATCTCGCCGTCGTTACCGAGGCGCACGGCTACGCGGCGAGCTCGCTTCCCATCGCCGACCTCGCCGTCACCGCGTGGTTGCTCGACAGTATCGACCTGCCCCTTGCGGAGACTGCGTCCACGGGAGACGCCCTCGTCGGTCTGACGTTGGCCCCGGCCGCCGACGACGGAGGAGGGATTCGCCTGACAGGGTGCAGCAGGCCGGTGCCGATGGCACCGGACATGGACGCCATTGCCGTGGCAGGTCTCGTCGGCGATCGGGAGTACATGGCCGTGCTCACTGGAGCCCGCCAATCCCCCCTGGTCACAATGGATTTGACCCGGACCTGGGCGCGGGTGAACGTCGACACCACCATCGCGGAGTGGACGGAGTTGCCGCCGGGGACCCTGGCCACGCTGCGCGACGCGCTCGCGGTGCACCGCGCCTTCGACGCGCTGGGGGCAGCGGCGCGACTGCTCGAGATGACCGTGTCCTACGCCGGGCAGCGCGAGCAGTTCGGGACGACCATCGGCTCGTTCCAGGCCGTCAAGCATCATTGTGCCGACATGGCCCTCGGTGTGGAAGCCGGCCGCGCAACCTTGTGGGCGGCAGCGCTTGCGCTCGACACCGCCACCGCCGAGACGCGGACTCGCGCTGCGTCCGCGGCAGCGGCATACGCGAAGTCGGCCGCCGCCAAGGTGGCGGGTACCGCGCTGCAGGTCCATGGTGGCATCGGGTTCACCTGGGAGCACGACCTTCACCTCTTCCTGCGCCGCATCAAGGTCGACGAGGCCTTCGACGGCACCGTCGCCGAACACCGCGCAGCGCTCGTCACCGCCTGAGCCTCAACGACCCGTCTGCTCTTCGCGCAAGCGCTCATCGACCCGTCTGCTCTTCGCGCAAGCGCTCATCGCCGCTCACGGGGGAGCGCCAGTCCGCGCTCGGCGATCAAGTTGCGCATGATCTCCGAACTGCCGCCTGCGATCGTGTAGGCCCTGGCATACAGCCACTCGTCCTGCCAACGACCTGCATCGAGCACATCGGGGTCGCCCTCCACCAATACGCCTGCCTCACCGGCAAGTTCGACGGCATAGGCCGCCATCCCCAGGTTCAACTCGCTGAACATCAGTTTTGCCATCGCGCCGTCGTGCATACGTTCGGTCCCGCGCAGCCAGCGCGTGAGGTTGGCGTACGTCAGCGCGGAAAGGGCCTCCACCTCGGCACTGAACTGGCCGATCCGGTCGCGGACCAGATCGCTGTCTATCGCAGGCCTACCGCCGATGTGGACTCGGGAGGCAAGATCGATCAGCGCATCGATGGCGAGTTTAAGTTTGACCACGGCAGCGCCAACGCTGGTGCGTTCGTGGCCGAGCGTCGCGTTCGCGATGGCCCAGCCCTGCCCAGGCGTCCCGATCATCGCCTCGGCGGGAACCTCGACGGAATCGAAGAAGACTTCGTTGAAGTCGGAGGTGCCGGTGAGTTCGCGCAGCGGACGGACGGTGACGCCTGGGCTGCGCATGTCGAGGATGAACGCGCTGATGCCCTTGTGCTTAGGAGCCTCGGAATCGGTGCGCGCCAACAGATATCCGTAGTCAGCCCAGTGCCCGTCGGTGGTCCAAACCTTCTGGCCTTCCACCGTGTAGGTGTCGCCGTCGAGCACCGCCCTGGTGCGCAACGACGCGAGATCGCTGCCTGCGCCGGGCTCACTGAACAGCTGACACCACTGCTGTCGGGCCGCACGGATTTCGGGCAGGTGCCGACGCCGCTGTTCGTCGGTGCCGTAATGGATCAACGCATGCGAGGCCAAGGCATTGCCGCTCGGCACTCCCGGCACGGCGGCGCGGGCCAACTCTTCGCTCACCACGATTGCGTGCTCGGCCGAGCGATCGTCTCGCCCGCCGTATTCCGCAGGCCAGTCCGCGCCTACATAACCAGCTTCGAACAGGCGGGCCGTCCAGTCCTGAAGCGCCTTGAACTCGGCCTCGTTCTCCGCGCTGCGCACGCCGGCCCGTTGAGGAATCTTCGGGGCGTGTTGGGCGACGAATTCCCGCACCTCCGCGCGGAATGTTTCGAGCTCGGGACCCATGCCGTATTCCACGTTGCCGTCTTCCTCTTCGATGTGATGTGGCTAGCGGCCCAAGAGCCGTCCGGCCGCGCGATCGCGCAGCGCGTCGGCGCGCCCCACCAGCACGGCGTTCGCCTTGGCGCGGCGCAGCAACAGATGGATCGGATGCTCCCAGGTGAAGCCGAGGCCACCGTGGATCTGCAGCGCTCCTTCAGTGGCGCTGATCCCCGCGTCGAAAGCGGCCGCTGCCGCGAGCTCGACCAGCACGTCCGGCTGCTCGGCGTTGACCTCCGCCGCCGCAAGCACCTGGCTGCGGGCACCCTCCAACGCGACCAACATGTCCGCGCAGCGGTGCGAGACCGCCTGGAAGCTGCCGATGGCGCGGCCGAACTGATGCCGTTCGCCCGCCCAGTCCACGGCCATCGCGAGCGCCTTCGACGCCACCCCGACGGAATCGGCGGCCACGGCGAGCAGCGCCTGGCGACTGGCGGCGCGGAGCACCTGTGCCACCTCTGGACCGTCAGCGAGCACCTCGGCCTCGGTGCCCGCGAACGTCACCGAAACGATGGTGGCCGTCAGGTCCAGCGGCTGCTGGGCGGCCGTGTGTACCCCGTCGGTGGACGCGTCAACGGCGAGCATCACTTCGTCGTTCCCGTTGCGCGCCAACACGATCAGCAGCTCGGCACTCGGTGCGCCCGCGACGATTGGGACGACACCGTCCAGGGTGCTCCCGTTCCAACTGGGCAGCTCCGGGCCGCTGGTGACCCAGCCCCCGTCGTACAGCGGCACGGCGAAGGCCGCCGCCGCACCCGCCGTGATGCGCCGGATCGCGTCCTTTGCGCCACACTGCACGGCGACTTCGAGCGCGGTCACCGTCGGAACGAGCGGCGCAGGCGCGATCGCCTTCGCCGCTTCCTCGATCGCCGCGTAGAGCAGCCGGGGCCGTGCGCCACCTCCCCCGAGTGACTCGGTGACGGACAACCCCGGCAGACCGAACCCCACCAGCGCCGACCACACGGCGGGCTCAGCGGCGTCGATCGGACGTTTGCGGTCGAGCAGCGTCGTCACGTCGACCGTGGCCGCCAGCGTCTCGGCCAGAGCCTGGCGCAGTTCGCGTTCGTCCTCGTCGGGAACCGCGAGCGGATCCCCTGGCCTGATGGCCGCCGAGCGCGTGCCGTCACCACGGTGCGATGGAAGCCCGAGCACACCCTCGGCGATGGTGTTGCGTTGGATCTCGGCGGTGCCCGCGCCAATCGTGGTCGCACGACTCATCAGGTAGCCGAACGTCCACCGTCCGCCGTCGACGGCATCTGCGGCCCTGCTGCCCAATACGGCGCACGGGCCCACCGCGCGCAGGGCCAGCGCGTGCATGTGCTGCTCGAATTCCGACTTCACCAGGCGGTTCACCGACGCCACACCGCCGGGGTCCTCGCCCCGAAGCACCGCGGCCAAGGCCCGCGCGCTGTTGGCGGCGATGGTGCGCACACCCGACTCCAGCATGGCGACGTCCTGACGGACCTGCGGGTCGTCGGCGAGCCCCCGCGACACCACCAGGTCGATCACGCGGTCGGCCGTCTTGCGGTATTT
>JAOPWT010000278.1 GCA_025965555.1 Mycobacterium sp. | reverse complement strand
GTTGGCGTGTGTGGTTGTCGGTGGCGGGTGCCAAGATGTTGGTAGCAGACTTCCGACCCGGCCACCGTGACCCCATCACGGGGGCCGCGATCGGTAGGCGTGGTCCCGGACTGACGATCAGGCAACGGCCGGCAGGACCCCGCCCCGGACAGCGGACCGTGGCGGGCACACCACCGACCAGGCCTCACCGCCACCGTCGCCACGATGGCAGGCACGGCAGTTCCGGCCCACCGGCCGCAGGCGATGCGCACCGGTCCACCGGAGAACACCCGCCCGCCGCGGCCAAGACCGTTCGGGCCGCAACCGAGCAGAACTCACTCCTGCTCACTCACCAGGAACGGTACTTTGACAAGACTTCGGCGTGTCACGGGAGCCTGTTAATTTTCGTTGCAAACGCCCAGCTCAGAGTGACCCGGCCGGGTTCCCGTGATGGAATCCAGGTCAAGCCGTCGCTTCAGCCTCGCCGACACAGCCGACGCTGAAGAGAGTCTGCTCATCCACCGCCGCGGCTACGCAGAGATGTCTGGCCGGCCGTCTACCATTCCTGCGGCACCCCAGTGCTAGCCGAGTGGATCGCCGGCAGGAGCCCGTGAGTTTCGGTCCTCCCCTACTCGGCCTGGATGGAAGGGACGAGCAGTGAGCTACACCGCCGCCGACATCACCGAGCTCGACGATGTCCAGCACACACGCCTGCGGCCGGCGGTGAACCTCGGTCTGGACGTGCTCAATACCGCACTGCGCGAGCTGGTGGACAACGCGATCGAAGAGGTCGCCGATCCCAACCACGGCGGCTCCACCGTCACCATCGCCCTGCACGCCGACGGCTCGGTCAGCGTCGCCGACGACGGCCGTGGCCTGCCCGTCGACTCTGATCCGGTGAACGGGAAGAACGGCATCGTCAAGACGCTGGGTACCGCACGGGCGGGCGGCAAGTTCTCCGCACATGCCGACGCTGCCAGCACGGGTGCCGGCCTGAACGGAATCGGAGCCGCCGCAGCGGTTTTCATCTCCGCCCGAACCGACGTGACGGTACGCCGAGCTGGGAAGACCTACCTGCAGAGTTTCGGCGGCGGTTACCCCGGGGTGTTCGACGGGAAGGACTTCGACCCGGGCGCCCCGTTCACACGCGCCGACACACAGAAGCTGCGAGGCTCTGGCAATCGCCAACCGGATGCACACGGCACCACGGTGCGCATCCTGTTCGACAAGGCCGTGGTGCCGGATGCCGGCTTGGACATCAACGAGGTACTGCTGCGGGCGCACGCCGCTGCACGGATGTCCCCAGGCGTGCACCTGATCGTCGTCGACGAAGGCTGGCCCGGCGACGTCGTCCGGCCCGAATTGCTCGAACCGTTCAACGGCCCCTGGGGCACCGATACACTCCTGGACCTCATGTGCGCCGCCGCCGGCACTCCCGTGCCAGGAGTGCGCGCAGAGGTGCAGGGCCGCGGCGAGTACACCACCGGCCGCGGCCCGACCCCGTTCCGCTGGTCCCTGACGGCCGGCCCCGCCGAACCGGCCACCGTCGCAGCGTTCTGCAATACCGTGCGCACCCCCGGCGGCGGATCTCATCTGACCGCAGCGGTGAAGGGATTGTCCGAAGCACTGGCCGATCGCGCATCCCGCATCCGCGACCTGGGCCTGGCCAAAGGCGAAGACGGCCCGGAGGCACAGGACTTCGCCGCAGTGACCGCGCTCGCCGTGGACACCCGGGCACCGGATGCGGCATGGGACTCGCAGGCCAAGACCGCGGTGTCCTCGCGGTCACTGAACGTGGCGATGGCCCCGGATGTGGCGCGCAGCGTCACCATCTGGGCCGCCAACCCCGGCAACGGCGACACGGTGTCGCTATGGACCAAGCTGGCGCTGGAGGCCGCCAGGGCGCGGCGCAGCGCCGAGGGCGCCAAGGCCCGGTCCCGGGCGGCGTCGAAGGCCAAGGGCCTGGGGACGAACCTGTCCTTGCCGCCGAAGCTGCTGCCCAGCCGGGAGACCGGCCGCGGCTCGGGTGCCGAATTGTTCCTGTGCGAGGGTGACTCGGCGCTGGGCACGATCAAAGCCGCACGCGACGCCACCTTCCAAGCGGCCTTCCCGCTGAAGGGCAAGCCACCCAACGTCTATGGATTCACCCTGAGCAAGGCGCGGGTCAAGGACGAATTCGACTCGATCGAACGGATCCTGGGCTGTGGGGTCCGCGACAACTGCGACCCGGAGTCGTGCCGGTACGACCGGATCTTGTTCGCCTCCGACGCCGACCCAGACGGCGGCAACATCAACTCGAGCCTCATCTCGATGTTCCTGGACTTCTACCGGCCACTCGTCAAGGCCGGGATGGTCTACGTGACGCTGCCACCGCTGTTCGTGGTCAAGGACGGCCAGCAGCGGATCTACTGCCAAGACGAGTCCGAGCGCGATGCCGCCGTGGCCCGGCTGCGTGCCACCTCAAAACGCAAGGTAGAGGTCCAGCGGAACAAGGGCCTCGGCGAAATGGACGCCGACGACTTCTGGAACACCGTGCTGGATCCGCAGCGCCGCACCGTCATTCGAGTGCACCTAGACGACGGTGAACCGAAGCTGCACCACACTCTGTTCGGCGGGCCGCCGGAGGGCCGGCGCACGTGGATGGCCGACATCGCCTCCCGCGTCGACACCTCTGCTCTCGACCTCGACTAGGAGAACAACGTGACCGCCATCATCGAGCAGAATCCGGATCTGGTGCTCGACCAAAGTGCCGATGACTACTGGAACCACTACCAGCTGACCTTCGCGCTGTACAGCGTCAGCGACCGTGCCATCCCGTCGGCCTTCGACGGACTCAAACCGGGCCAGCGCCGCCTGCTGTACCAGATGCACGACTCCAGACTGCTGCCCGGAAACAAGCCGCAGAAGTCCTCCAAGGTCTGCTCAGCCGTCACCGGCAACCTGCATCCACACGGCGGCGCGTCGATGTACGGGGCAGCCGCGTTGATGGCCGCCGAGTTCCAGCGCGTGAAAGTCATTGACGGACAAGGCGCCTTCCCCCGCATCCAAGGCGACATCCCCGCCGCTGACCGCTACACCGAGATGCGGCTGTCGGCACCCGGTGCGGCGTTGACCGCCGAACTCGACGATCACGCAGTGCCGATGGTGCAGACCTTCGACGGTGAATGGACCGAACCCACGGTGCTGCCGGCGCGATGGCCGGTTCTGCTCTGCAACGGCGCGGTCGGCATCGCCGAAGGGTGGGCCACCAAGGTACCGGCACACAATCCGCGCGAGGTCATGGCTGCCTGCCGGGCACTGCTGAAGACCCCGAACATGACCGACGACAGGTTGGTGAAACTCATTCCCGGCCCCGACTGGGGCTGCGGCGCCACCGTGGTCGGCACGGCCGGGCTGCGGGACTACATGACCACCGGCCGCGGTGCGTTCACCGTGCGTGGCACGGTATCCGTCGACGGGAAGAACGTCGTCATCACCGAGCTGCCGCCCGGCGTCGCGAGTAACACCGTGCAAGAAAGGATCCGAGCACTGGTCGAGTCGGGCGAAATGCCCGGTGTGGCCGACATGTCGGATCTGACCGACCGCCGCAACGGACTGCGGATCGTGGTCACCGCCAAACGCGGCCACACTGCCGAGCAGATCCGCGAGCAGCTACTCGCCCTGACGCCGCTGGAGTCGACGTTCGCCGCCAGTTTGGTCGCACTCGACGAGGATCGAGTGCCTCGCTGGTGGTCGGTGCGGGAACTGATCTCCGCATTCCTGCACCTGCGCGATTCGGTGGTGCTGCGCCGCAGCGAGTATCGACTGGAGAAGGTCACCGCGCGTCGCCATCTGGTGTCGGGCCTGATGACCATCCACCTCGACATCGACGCCGCGGTGGCCGTGATTCGTGGATCCGACACCGTCGACGAGGCCCGCCAGGGGCTGCAGGACCACTTCGCAATCGATACCGGACAAGCCGATTACGTTCTGGCGCTGCAGCTGCGGCGGCTGACCAAGCTCGACGTCATCGAGCTGCAGGCCGAAGCGGAGAAACTGGACGCCGAGTTCCTGGAGCTCACCGAACTAGTGTCGAATCCCGATGCCCGTCGAGCGGTGATCGACAACGAGCTCATTGAGACCGCAAAACTATTCAAAGGTCCCGAATTCGACCGGCGCACCGTGCTGGACTTCGAGGCCACACCCACCGCATCGAGTGCCGACGAGGATGGCACCCGCGAGCGTAAGTCCAACGCGGCGTGGCGACTTGATGACCGCGGCGTGTTCTCCGACAGCCACGGCGATCTGCTGACATCGGGACTGGGCTGGGCGGTGTGGACCGACGGACGAATCAAGCTCACCACCGGTAACGGCCTGCCCTACAAGATCCGCGACATCCCGGTGGCGCCGGACATCACCGGGCTGCTGCGGTCTGGAGTACTCGCACCCGGATCGCATCTGGCATTGGTGACGCGACGCGGAAAGGTGCTGCGAATCGACCCCGCCGCCGTGAATCCACAGGGCGCGGCAGGCAACGGTATCGCCGGGGTGAAGCTGGCCGCCGATGGCGACGAGGTCATCGCCGCCTTGCCGCTCACGTGTGAGAACGGCGAAGCCATTCTGTCGATATCCGAGAAGGGCTGGAAGGTCACCGAAGTCGCCGACATCCCAGTGAAGGGCCGCGGTGGCACCGGCGTGGGATTCCATCCATTCGTCAACGGCGAGGTTGCCCTGCTGTCGGCGGCGGTTTCGGCGACCGGGTTCGTACGCGGCAAGAGAGCTGTACGGGCCGAGAAGCGCGCCAAGGCTTCGGTCAAGGGTTCCGGCGTCGACGTAACACCTGCCACGTAGACGGCAGGCAGGCGGCGGCCAACCGTATCGGCCTGCAGCACTTCGAAGAAGGCCTTTCAAATTGCTCGTGATCTTTCTCCGAGGCCTCGTCGTTCTCGACAACGAGGTTCATGGAGGACGAATGGTGTCTCCGCGTCCGCATATCGCCGCTCGTTGGCGAGGGCTGCATGAGTCTCACTTTCGTGTCATTACTGACGTCGGGATGACATAGAAACTGGGACGGTGACACGAAGTTTGGGACCGACAGCCGGCGCCCCGATGCCCAGGGACGGCTGAATTCCCACTTTTATGTCCATTTGGACATCGAGTGGACATTTGACTTGACAATTGGACATGAAGTCTGAGAAACCACAGCAGAAACGGGCCAGCTGCAGCGCATTTGAGACCACCACCCCCCCCCTGTGCCGGGTTGGGTGGTGAGCCGACGGTGGCCGGCCACCCGCGCGGCCGGCCACCGTCGCCACCGGCGGCGGTCAGTCCTCCTCGACGTCCACCACGTCGTGCTCCTGCACGGCGCGTCATGGCGTC
>JAOPWT010000274.1 GCA_025965555.1 Mycobacterium sp. | reverse complement strand
CCGCCAACACCGAGCGCTACCGCGCCGAACTGCTCGACAAGCTCGGCGTACATCTCTGACGAACGCACACCATCGAACAACGGAGGGAGCGGTCATGCCCGCATCCAGACGAGCGACTGCGATACACGTCGCGATCCTCTTGACGCTGGCCGGTGTTCTGGCCGGCTGCGTCTCCCGAGAGGCGAGTTCGGGCGCTCGGGAGGCTCCGGCCACGGTGCCGCTTTCCGAGCTCTCCGACGTCACGCTGCAGATCGGAGACCAGAAGGGCGGCACCGAATCGCTGCTGCGTGCCGCGGGTGTGCTGAACGACCTGCCCTACAAGGTCGTGTTCTCCACCTTCACCTCCGGACCGCCGCAGGTGGAGGCGGCGACCGCGGGCAAGATCGACTTCGCCATCACGGGCAACACTCCGCCCATCTTCGGCGCAGCCGCCAATGCGAAGGTGAAGGTCGTGACCGCCTACGAAAACGGTGGAGACGGGGACCGCGTCCTCGTGCCGGCGGACTCGCCGATCGAGACCGTCGCCGATCTGCGCGGCAAGAGCGTGGCCGTCGGCAAGGGGAGCTCGGCGCACGGCCACATCCTGGCCCAACTCAAGAAGGCAGGTCTGACGCCCGCGGACGTGAAGCTGGTGTTCCTGCAGCCCGCCGACGCGCTGTCGGCGTTCACCAGCGGGCAGGCGGATGCCTGGGCGATCTGGGATCCGTATACGGCCCAGGCCGAGCAGCAGGTGCCCGTGCGCAGCATCGCCGAGGCGACCGGTGTCACCAATGGAGCGGGCTTCGGCATCGCATCGGATGCCACCCTGGCCGACCCCAAACGCAACACCGCGCTGGGGGACCTACTCGTGCGCTACGCCAAGGCGACCCGCTGGGCTCAGGACCATCCCGAGGACTGGGCGCGCAGCTATGGGAAGGCGGTGGGCCTCGACCTGTCCGTCGCGACCGTTTCGCAGGGCCGCAGTCTTCGGTCGTCGACCTCGCTCTCGGATCAGCTGATCGGCTCGGAGCAGCAACTGGCTGACCTGTTCGCCGAGACCAAGCAGATCGCTACCGCGCCCACGTTCGCCGACTGGGTGGATCACCGCTACGACAATGCGCTCAAACCCTTTCTGACGAACGGCAATTAGGAGTTCAGTGCCAGCCAAATTCTTCTGGTTCCTACCCACGAGTGGGGACAGCCGCTCGATCGTCGCGTCGTCGCACGCGTCGTCCAACCAGGTCCTGCCGCCGAATTATCGGCCCCCGACCCGTGG
This sequence comes from Mycobacterium sp., assembly GCA_025965555.1. GTDB lineage: Bacteria > Actinomycetota > Actinomycetes > Mycobacteriales > Mycobacteriaceae > Mycobacterium. The sequence continues at coordinate 3,460 of JAOPWT010000274.1, read as the reverse complement.
TTACCTCGCCGAGGTGGCGCGAGCCGCCGACCGGCTCGGCTTCGAGGGGGTGCTCACACCTACCGGAACCTGGTGCGAGGACGCCTGGTTGACGGCCGCGGCTCTGCTGGCCGAAACGGAGAAGCTGAAGTTTCTCGTCGCGTTCCGACCCGGCCTGGTGCCGCCGACGCTCGCGGCGCAGCAGGCGGCCACATTGCAGCGCTTCTCGGAAGGGCGGGTGCTGCTCAACATCGTGTCCGGCGGCGACGACGTCGAACAGCGTCGCTTCGGCGACTGGCTCGACCACGACGAACGCTATGCCCGCACCGGCGAGTTCCTGCACGTCGTCGATTCCGTGTGGCGCAACGGTCCGCTGACCTTCGACGGAAAGTATTACCACGTCGAGGATGCGATGGTCTCGGCCCCGCCGGATCCCTTGCCGCAGATCTACTTCGGCGGTTCGTCGCCCGCGGCGCTCCCGATTGCGGCGCAGTACGTCGACGTCTACCTGACGTGGGGCGAGCCGCCGCAAGCGGCGGCCGCCAAGATCGCGAAGGTCCGCGCACTGGCCGAGGCACGCGGCAGGCATGTCCGGTTCGGGATTCGCCTGCACACCATCAGCCGCGACACGTCGGCGGCCGCTTGGGCTGTCGCCGGCGAACTCGTCTCGGAGCTCAGTGAAGATCAGATCGCCAATGCGACTGCGCTGCATGCCAAGTCGGAGTCGGAGGGGCAGCGCCGGATGACCGCCCTGCACGGTGGCCGAGTGGACCAGCTCGAGATCTATCCGAACCTCTGGGCAGGGGTGGGGCTGGTGCGGGGCGGCGCGGGTACGGCGCTGGTGGGCAGCCACGAAGAAGTCGCCAACCTGATCTACGAGTACCACTCACTGGGTTTCGACGAGTTCATCCTGTCGGGTTACCCGCACCTCGAGGAGGCGCACTGGTTCGCCGAGGGCGTCCTTCCGTTGTTGAAGCAGAAGGGCGTTGCCTGACCCCCAGCCCCTCGCCCCCCAGCCACCCCGGCCGAACGTGGATTACCCCCACGCATTTCCGCCCTTGGCGTGTATCAACTCCACATTCGGCGCGGTGGCTCAGCAGCTGAAGTGCAGCCCGATCTCCGGGGGCGGGGCGGTCTGCTGAAGACAACCGAACGGCTCGATGCCGCCCGCGCTCAACTTGACCGCACTCTGGTGGGCGTAGTCGACGCAGAACAGGCCGACGGTGTCGGCCCGGCACCGGTAGTCGCCGAACGCAAGACTCCGGCCCGCGGGCAGTTCGGCACCCGTGCCGTCCCCGAACGGGCCCGGATCACCGTGCGGCGACCCGACGTCGACCGTCATGCCCGGAAAGTCCACCCAATTGGCCTTCCACGCCGACTCGAGACCGCTGGGGCGCGGCGGTGGGTTGGTCAGCTTCACCAGGCACGCCAGCGCGCCGTCCCGGTACCGGTTGGTGACGCAATTGGTCTCGGCGCCCGCCGTGACGAACGCCACGCCGTCACCGAGGGCCGTGGCTTCCCTGCCGCGGGTCATCGAGGGATAGCCGGCGACATCCGCGGGTGTTCCCGCCTCGATCCACCGGATCACGTCGGCGATGGCAGCCCCCCGCTGCGGGGGACTGGTCGGTGCGGCCGACGGCTTCGTCGCGGTCGACGTCGACTTCGTGGCGGCGCTCGAAGTCGTCGGGGCACCGGTGGTCGATGTCGGTCGGCCTCGCTCCGCCGACCCGTCTGTGCCACTCGAACAGCCTGCTACCAGCGCAGATACGGCGACGAGTAGGGCGATGCGCATGCCGACCAGGGTAGCGGGCGCAAGCCGGCCGGCAGGTCAGGCACGTCGGGCCCACGGTTCTTCGCTAACGTCGGGTCATGCACGATCGCACCATTCGCGTGACCATCGACAGCGGGGTCATCGAGGGCTTCACCGCCGACGGTGTCCACCGCTGGCGGTCCATCCCCTTCGCCAGTCCTCCGGTGGGGCCGCTGCGGCTGCGCGCCCCTCAGCCGGTACAGCCCTGGCCCGGTGTGCGGTACTGCCACGGTTTCACCTACTGCGCCCCGCAGCAGCGCAGGTACACGCTGCTCGGCGTTGGCAAGTACCAGCCGATGAGCGAGGACTGTCTGACGGTCAACGTCGTCGCCCCCGAGCGCCCGTCGGTCACCGACGAGCCGCTGCCGGTCATGTTCTTCATTCACGGCGGCGGTTACATCCTCGGCAGCTCGGCGACGCCGATCTACGACGGTGCCTCCATGGCCAGGCGCGGCTGCGTCTACGTGTCGGTCAACTACCGTCTCGGGGCGCTGGGCTGTATGGACCTCTCCGCGCTGTCGACGCCCGAGCACCCCATCGACGACAATCTCTTCCTGCGCGATCTCGTCATGGCGTTGCAGTGGGTCCGCGACAACATCGCGGTCTTCGGCGGGGATCCCGACAACGTGACGATCTTCGGCGAGAGCGCGGGCGCGCACGCCGTCGCGACGCTGCTTGCGACGCCCGCAGCCAAAGGGCTTTTCGCACAAGCTATCTCGGAGAGTCCGGCCAGCGGGATGGCCGGCCCGCCCGACGTCGCCGCCGCGTTCGCCGATGACTTCGTCGGCGTGCTCGGGGTCGAGCCTCGGGACGCTGCCGCCGCGGTGATGGCCGCGCGGCCCAGGGAGTTGGTCGACGCTCTCGACAAGGTGATGAGTCGCGGAATGACGGAGATGCGCGGCGCCTTCGTGGTGGGGCCGACCTTCGACACCGAGTACCTGCCCGAGGACCCGGTGCGGGCCATGAGGGACGGCACTGCGCACCGGGTCCCGCTCATCGTGGGCACCAACGCCGACGAGGGCCGCCTGTTCACCCGGTTCCTGCAGTTGTTGCCGATGACCGAGCCGGCGATCGAACTGCTACTGGCCGATTCGGACGTCGAAGCCAAGGACCGGATCACCAAGGCCTATCCGGGCTACCCGAGTCCGAGCGCCTGTATCCGGTTGGCAGGCGACTTCGCCTTCGGCACCGCGGCGTGGCAGATCGCCGCCGCGCACGGCATCCACGCCCCCACCTTCGTCTACCGGTACGACTACGCGCCGCGTACCTTCCATTGGTCGGGGCTGGGTGCCACGCACGCCACCGAGTTGTTAGCCGTGTTCGACGTCTATCGGACCCGATTCGGTTCGCTGATGACCGCTGCGGCCGACCGTCGCTCGTCCCGCCGGGTCAGCAATGACGTCCAGTCCAGGTGGCGTGCGTTCAGCCGCACCGGAGTTCCCGGCGCCGGGTGGCCGCAGTACACCCCCGACCAGCGGGCGGTGATGGTCTTCGACAGGCACTCGCACCTCGAGTACGACCCCCACGCCGACCGGCGACAGGCATGGGAGGGCTTCACCCTCGCTGCGAACTGAGGTGGGTGGCGGGTTTCTCGTCATCCCACTGCGGGTCCGCGGTCGATGTGGTCGAGTGGTGCTGTGACGCACCCCCTGGATCCGCTGTCGGCCGACG
>JAOPWT010000242.1 GCA_025965555.1 Mycobacterium sp. | reverse complement strand
CGGAAATCGTCCTCGTATGGAGCCGAAACCCGTCTCCCGCCCGCCCGTCGATCCTGCGCAGACCCGCGCATTCGGGCGGCCTGACGGTGTGACCGGCTCCTTCCTCGGCGCCGACAAGCATCGCGATCAGGGTGAGTACACGCCGAGGGATCAAGCGCCCGATCCGGTCCTCGCCGATGCGTTCGGTCGACCCGACGGAGCATCGGACACCTTGCAGCGCCATCCGGCCGACGCGGGCGCACTTCAGGCCGAACACGATCGCGACTTTCCCGAGGAGTTCGCCGATCCGTGGCGTGACCCGTCGGCCGCCCCGACTCTCGGCGTGCCCGCCCAACCCAAGCCGGCACCCGTCGTCGCCAATGCCGTCCCGATGGGCAAGCTCGGGGTCCGCGACGTGCTGTTCGGTGGCCGCGTGTCGTGGGTCGCGTTGGGGGTCATCGTGATCGTCGCGTTGGTCATCGGCGGCATCGGCGGCGTGATCGGAAACAAGACGGCGGAGATCATCCCCGCCTTCACCACGTCGAAGGTGACGCTGCAGACCGACGGCAAATCCGAGGAGCCCACCAGCAGGTTCGCCGACGTGGCGTCGGCCGTCGCCGATTCGGTCGTCACCATCGAGGCGCTCAGCAAGGGCGAGGGCTCTCAGGGATCCGGGGTCGTCGTCGACGGTCGCGGTTACATCGTGACCAACAACCACGTCATCTCCGACGCCGCGAAGAACCCCGCCGACTACCAGATCTCGGTGGTGTTCAACGACGGCCACGAAGTTCCCGCCAACCTGGTCGGCCGTGATCCGAAGACCGACATCGCCGTGCTGAAGGTCGACAACGTCGACAACCTGGTGGTGGCCCGACTAGGCGACTCCGAGAAGCTCCGGGTGGGTGAAGAGGTGATCGCGGCAGGTGCCCCGCTGGGCCTGCGCAGCACCGTCACCCACGGCATCATCAGCGCGCTGCACCGCCCCGTCCCACTGTCCGGCGACGGCTCGGACACCGACACCGTGATCGACGGCGTGCAGACCGACGCATCGATCAACCACGGCAACTCCGGTGGCCCGCTGATCAACATGAACTCCGAGATCATCGGCATCAACACGGCAGGAAAGTCGTTGTCGGACAGCGCAAGTGGTCTCGGCTTCGCCATCCCCGTCAATGAGGTCAAGGAAGTCGTCAATGGCCTGATCAAGGACGGCAAGATGTCGCACCCGACGCTCGGCCTCAACGCCGTCTCGGTGAGCAATGACGTCGCCTCCGGCGCGCTGATCAAGAACGTCGTGGCAGGCGGTCCCGCAGACAGGGCAGGCATCAAGGAGAACGACGTCGTCGTGAAGGTGGGGGATCGCACGGTCGCCGACGCCGACGAGATGGTCGTCGCCGTGCGCCAGCTCAAGATCGGACAGGACGCCCCCATCCAGGTGATCCGCGATGGGCGGCCCGTCACGCTGACGGTGAACCCCGGCTCCGACAACCCTGCCGCCTAACGATGTTCGGCAACGTCGGCTGGGGCGAGATGCTGGTGCTCGTCGTGGCAGGCCTGGTGATCCTCGGGCCGGAACGGCTTCCGGGCGCCATCCGCTGGACCACCACCACCATGAAGCAGGTCCGCGAATATCTCAGCGGCGCGACCAGCCAGCTGCGCGAGGATCTTGGCCCCGAGTTCGAGGATCTACGCCAGCCGCTGAGCGAGCTGCAGAAGCTTCGGGGGATGACGCCACGGGCCGCGCTGACCAAGCATCTGCTCGACGGCGACGACTCGTTTCTCACCGGAAACTTCGACAAGCCCATCAAGCCCGTCTCGCCGGGCCAGCCGCAGCCACAGCCGCCGAGTGCGCCGCTCGGTCAGACCCAATCCGAGTCGGCGCCGCGTACGCCAGGGGTCACCCCGTTCGACAGCGACGCGACCTAGCGCCCGACCGGGTTCAGGCCCAGCGACATTCCCGCCAGGCTGCGCTTGCGCGTGGTCAGCGCATCGGCGATCGAACGCAATTCCTTGCCCGCCGCGGAGTCCGGCGCGCTGATGACCAGGGGCACGCCCGAGTCTCCTGCGGAGACCAGCGCCGGGTCCAACGGAACCTGGCCCAGTAGCGGCACGTCGGCGCCGACGGACTTGGTGAGGCTCTCGGCGACCTGCTTGCCGCCGCCCTCGCCGAACAGTTGCATGACGGTGCCGTCGGGAAGCGTCAGACCGGACATGTTCTCCACCACGCCGACGATGCGCTGGCGGGTCTGCAGGGCAATCGCACCCGCGCGTTCGGCGACCTCGGCCGCCGCCAGCTGCGGTGTCGTCACCACCAGGATCTCGGCGCCGGGAATCAGCTGCGACACGGAGATGGCGATGTCACCGGTACCCGGTGGAAGGTCGAGCAGCAGCACGTCGAGATCGCCCCAGTAGACGTCGGCGAGGAACTGTTGCAGCGCTCGGTGCAGCATCGGTCCGCGCCACACCACCGGGGTGTTGCCCTGCGTGAACATCGCGATCGAGATGACCTTCACGTCGTGGGCGATGGGCGGCAGGATCATCGAGTCGACCTGGGTGGGCCGGTCGGCGGTGCCCATCATGCGGGGGACCGAGTGGCCGTAGATGTCGGCGTCCAGCACGCCAACCGACAGCCCGCGGGCCGCCAGGGCCGCCGCGAGATTGACCGTGACGCTGGACTTTCCGACCCCGCCCTTGCCGGAGGCGACCGCGTACACACGGGTCAGGGATCCGGGCTGCGCGAAGGGGATCACGGGTTCGCGGGAGTCGCCCCGCAACAGCTTGCGCAGTTCTGCGCGCTGTTCGTCGTTCATCACGTCGAGGGTGACCTTGACCGAGCCGGTACCCGGCACGTCGACGACGGCCTGTTTGACGCGATCGGAGATCTCGGTCTTCTTCGGACACGCCGACGTGGTCAGGTAGATCTCGACGTGAACAGCGCCGTCGCCGGGGTCGATCGACACGTTCTTGACCATGCCGACCTCGGTGATCGGCCTGCGGAGTTCGGGGTCGATGACCTTGGACAGCGCCGAGCGGACGGCCGATTCCAGGCCGTCTGCGTCATGGGGTGGTTGCGGAGACATTACCCGCGAGTGTAGGCCCAGCCGTCAGTTGACTGGACCGGGTACCAGGCCCACCGGCGGCGGCGGTGCAGGCGTGTCGGCCGGCGGTGGCGCGAACGGCAGCGGCGGAGGCGGAGCCGGAGGGGGGAACAGCGGCGGCGGGAACTGAGGTGCGGGCGGCGCCTCGGGCACTGGCGGCACCGCGGCCTGCGGCGTCAGGCAGAACACCTGACAGTTCTGGTGCGGCGCCGGAGCCGGCGCCTGGGGTGCCAGACAGAACACCTGGCAGTTCTGCTGCGGCGCGGGAGGAACGCCCGCGCCGGGGCCGGGCGGGATGCCCAACTGGTTCTGGCCGTTCATGTCCACCAGGGCCAGCGACGCGAGGGGATCGTTGGCAGGCAGCCCGATGCCCGGTCCGAGGCCCTCGGGGTTGGCGTCGAGGTGGGCGTCACCGATCGGCGGCGCGACTCCGATCGGCGGCAGATCGACCGGCGCCACACCGGTCGCGTAGGCGGCTGCCCAGCCGAGCACGTTCTGGGCGTACGCCATCGAGTTGTTGTAGCGAAGGATCGCGGAGAGCACCTGCGACCGGTCGCGGAGGTTCAGATTGCCACTGCACAGGTAGCGCGCCGCGCCGAGCGTCGCGTCGTAAAGGTTCTGGATGTCGGCCTTGCCGTCACCGTTGCCGTCGGACGCGTACCGTGCCCAGGTGCCTGGCAGGAACTGCATCGGGCCCATCGCTCTGGCGTAGGTGACCCGGCCCGCCTGGACGTTCTGCACGATGACCTCGTTGCCCGCGAGGGTGCCGTCCAGCGCCGGACCGAAGATGCCCTGAATGGACGTGCCCTGCGGATCGGTGGCGCCGCCGCCTGCGTGCCCGGACTCGATGCGACCGATGCCTGCCAGCAGGTTCCAGCTCACCCCGCAGCCCGGATAGGCCGACGCCATCATCCGCTCGGCGTTGCGGTAGGCGCTCAGCGCGACCGCTGGAATGCGCAGGGAGCCAGGCGAACTCACGACGATGGGCGGTGGGGGAGCCGACAGGGTCGCCATCGCGAACCGGAACGGAGTCGGTGCTCTGGTAGCCGCGACGACGACGACCCCGGCGTCGTCACCGGTGCGTGCCACCGCTGCCAGCGGAGTGATGCCGTCGTCGGCGACGGCGTGTCTCGGCGATGGCGCGGAGGCGCCGACGGCCATCAGGAGAATCAGCGGAACGATCACGGCCACACCGAAGGCGGGCGTGCGCATGGCACCGCGCACGCGGCGTCGCACTGCTGTGTACGCGGACCCGCCCCCTATGTGCACTCAACCGTCCTAGATCCGCGATGACCAAACGTCGCCCCGGCAAACATCCGGCCCAACGTCGTGAACCAAATCACCATACCGACTCGTGTTGCGCGTGTTGCAGCATTGCCCTAGACGGACTCATTCCAGTCCCGTGGGGTTCTCGAAGCCGAGTTCTTCTTCGGTTTCTTGGCCGCCTTCAGTTCGTCGAGAAGTTCGCGCACTTCCTCGAGCTCGCGGCGCAGATAGTCGCGCGTGACGACCTCGCCGACCGCGATGCGCAGCGCGGCGAGCTCCCGCGCGAGGTACTCGGTGTCGGCCTTGGTCTGCTCGGCGCGGCGGCGGTCCTCTTCCAGCGACACCCGGTCCCGGTTTTCCTGACGGTTCTGCGCGAGCAGGATCAGCGGTGCGGCATACGCGGCCTGCGTCGAGAAGGCGAGGTTCAGCAGGATGAAGGGGTATGGATCCCACTGCAGCTTGACGGCGAACAGATTGAGCGCGATCCACACGATCACCAGCACGGTCTGCATGGCGAGGTATCGACCGGTGCCGAGGAACCGCGCGATCGACTCGCTGAACCGGCCGACGGCCTCGATGTCCACTCGCGGGGTGAACCGCCTGCGCCGTGTGCGGGGGGTGTCGAGCCGCTGGCGCGAGGACAGGTCGCTCACGACGGAGCTCCCGGCGTGGGGATCGCGGCGTCGGTCAGGTCGTCGGGGCCGGGCAGCTCGGGGTCTTCTTGCCGCACCCGCCAGTCGTGCGGCAGCAAGTGGTCGAGCACGTCGTCGACGGTGACGGCGCCGAGCAGGTGCGTCTCGTCGTCGACGACGGGCCCGCAGACCAGGTTGTAGGCGGCGAAGTAACGCGTCACCGCCGCCAGCGACGTCTCGGGATCCAGGCTGGGCAGGTCGGAGTCGATGATCCCACTGACCAGGGTCGCGGGCGGTTCCCGCAGCAGGCGCTGCAGGTGCACGCAGCCCAGGTAGCGGCCCGTCGGGGTGGCGGTCGGGGGACGCACGACGAACACCAGCGAGGCCAGCGCAGGGGTCAGTTCGGGATCCCGCACCCGAGCCAGCGCCTCGGCCACGGTGGTGCCGGGACCCAGCACGACGGGTTCCGGGGTCATGAGGCCACCCGCGGTGTCGGGCGAGTGCTTGAGCAGTCGTCGCACCGGCTCGGAGTCCTCGGGATCCATGCGCGCCAGCAGGGCCTCGGCCGCCGAGGCGCCCAACTCGCCAAGCAGGTCGGCCGCGTCGTCGGGGTCCATGGCCTCCAGGACATCGGCGGCGCGCTCGGCGTCCAGCCGCTCGAGCAGGTCGGCCTGTTCGCTTTCCGGCAGCTCCTGCAGGACGTCGGCCAGACGCTCGTCGTCGAGTGCGTTGACGACCTCGTAGCGGCGCTTGGCGGGCAGGTCGCGGATGGCGTCGGCGACGACGATGGGTCGCTGCCCCTGAAACTGCGCCAGCAGATAGGCGACGCCCTGGCCAGGCAGCGACATCGCCGAGTGGGTCAGGCCCGTCACGTTCTGCCAGTCGACGATGTGCACGGCGGTGCGGCGGCCGAGCCTGCGGTGGCTGCGCACCGCGACCCTGGTCACCACCCAGTCCCTGGTCCGGATCTGCTCGATGGCGAGGTCGACCACGACGAGGTCGACGCCGGCGAGCTGCTCGAGCTCGGGATCTTGTACCCGCACGCGGGTATCGAGTACCTGACCGAAGACCAGAACCTCACCGGGCCGCTGCGCGAAGCGGCGCAGTGACACGTTGGTGGTGGTGAGGGTGACCGCGTTGGGCTCGATCGCCGTAACTCGTAGCATGCCGACGAAAATTCTTCTGCGGGTGAGCAATTCGACGACTAGACCAAGGACGCGGGGTTGTTGTCGGCCGATACCGATGCTGATCACCACATCGCGGACGCGGCCGATCGACTCACCATCGGGGCCGAGCACCAACATCCCCGATAGTCGGGCCGCATAGACCCTGTTCACCGCCACCATGACACAAAGAGTAGAGACTGAGCTCGTGGAGAATCTCTATCGCCCCCGGAGAACGTGCCTTTCGGTTCCTGGCAGCAGCGCGAAGATGATCGAGAAGGGCAAGGGACTGCCCGCCGATCAGGTGTTCCTAGATCTCGAGGACTCGGTGGCGCCAGATGCCAAGGCGCAAGCGCGCACTCAGGTGGCCGCCAGCCTGGCCGCCGACGGCTGGGCGGGACAGCTACGAGGGGTTCGTGTCAACGACTGGACGACGCCGTGGACGCACGCCGACGTCATCGAGGTGGTCGCCGCCGCGGGGGCGTGTCTCGACGTCGTGGTGCTTCCCAAGGTGACCGACGTCGCCCACGTGCAGGCGCTGGACCTCCTGCTGACCCAGCTGGAGATCACCCACGGCCTGCCGGTCGGGCGCATCGGCATCGAGGCACAGATCGAGAATGCCGAGGGCCTGACGAATGTCGACGCGATCGCGGCGGGGCCGCGGGTGCAGGCACTCGTACTCGGCCCGGCGGACATGATGGCAAGTCTGAACATGCGCACGCTGGTGGTGGGTGAACAACCCGAGGGGTACGACGTCGGCGACGCGTACCACCACGTGTTCATGCGAATCCTGGTCGCGGCGCGCACGCACGGGATCAATGCGATCGACGGGCCGTTCCTCAAGGTGCGCGACGTCGCGGCGTTCCGGCGGGTGGCGGGTCGCGCCGCGGCGCTCGGATACGACGGCAAGTGGGTTCTGCACCCCGATCAGATCGCGGCGGGCAACGAGATCTTCAGTCCCCGCCAGGCCGATTACGACCACGCCGAGCTCATCCTCGAAGCCTACGAATGGCACACGTCGCGTGTCGGCGGCGCGAGGGGGGCGGTGATGCTCGGCGACGAGATGATCGACGAGGCGAGTCGCAAGATGGCGCTGGTCATCGCGGGCAAGGGCCGGGCCGCCGGGATGGCGCGCACGTCGGGCCCGTTCCAGCCGCCCGGTCAGTAGCCGTACGGCGAGGTGGACGTGACGGCGATCGCGAAGATGATGACGACCGCGTAGAGCAGCCATCCCGCGACGGCGAGCGCACCGACGATGACCGCCGCGAGCGCCATCCCGTGGCCATCCTGGCCGGTCCGCTTCGTCTCGCGCATCGCGATGATTCCGAGGATCAGCCCGACGATCGAAGGCACGCCGCAGAAGAACAGTCCGGCCAGCGACGTGACGAGCGCACCGATCGCCTTGCCGTTGGTGCCTGCCTGCGCGCCCTGGGCATAGGGGTCATACGAGTAGCCGTATCCGTCCGCGTACTGCGACGGATAGCCCGACGGTGGCATGCCGGGCGGCGGATAGCCCAGCTGGGGATAACCCGGCGGCGCGTAGCCGGCTGGTGGGTAGCCGGGCGGCTGAAACCCCGGCGGGGCGCCGTAGTTCGGCGGTGGCACCACGGTGTCCGACGGATAGTCAACGGGCGCATACGGATCGGCCGCCGCAGGCCCTTCCTCGAGCGGCGGGTACTCACGGCCGTGTGTTGGCTCGTCGGATCCGGTGCTCATAAGGTGTTCAGTCCCATCACGATTCCGATCATGCTCAGCAGCAGGGTCAGGGCGCCGAGGAAGATTCCGGCGATCGCCAGGCCGCGACCGTTCTCACCACTGACCGCGATCTGATTCAGGGCGTACACGCCGAGTCCGATGCCGATGATCGAACCGATCCCGAACAGGGTCACCACGGACGACACCAGCGACGCAATCGCGGTCCGGTTCGTGCGGCTCCCCGACGCGGAGGTTTCGACCGCCTCGGTTGCGGCGGCGTGTTCTGCCGTCCCGTCGGGCGGTGTCATGGTTTCCAACCTAGCGCTCCCGGGAACCAGTGGATTTCGTCAATAACAGAACAACGTCGAGGGGTAGCGCAGCACCACGGCCAACGCACCGATCGCGATGCCCGGCCGGGTTCACCAGCGAACCAAGTCGCCATGCCGTTGGTTGCTGACCTGCCAGATCGCCGGGGAAGCTTCCCGGATGAGTCATGCGGTCAACCTACCGGAGCCAACGCCCCCCGATGCTTGTTGGTCGGACGGCACCTATTGCGGACGCCGAGCGTTGAGAATGAAGACGCGGGTTTAGGTGAAGACGCGGATCCACTCGAGAAGACGACGTGACACGACGAGACAGGACAGGGAAACCGAACATGACGAACCCACTTCAGAATCCAGGGCGGCCTGGACAGAATCCGGGACGTGGTGGATTCGGGGCGCTGCCGACCCCGCCGAAGGGGTGGCCCATCGGCTCGTATCCCACCTACGCCGAGGCGCAGCGGGCCGTCGACCACCTGTCGGACCAAGAGTTTCCGGTGCAGCAGGTGACGATCGTCGGTGTCGACCTGATGCAGGTCGAGCGAGTCACCGGCCGACTGACGTGGCCGCGGGTGCTCGGCGGAGGCGCGCTGACGGGCGCGTGGTTGGGCTTGTTCATCGGACTGGTGCTGGGGTTCTTCGGCCCGAGTCCATGGGGCGCGCTCATCGCCGGCCTGGTGGCAGGCGTGTTCTTCGGCCTCATCACTTCCGGGCTGCAATACGCGATGGCGCGGGGCACAAGAGATTTCAGCTCGACGATGCAATTGGTTGCCGGACGCTATGACGTGCTGTGCGATCCCCAGAGCGCGGAGCAGGGCCGGGATATCCTGGCGCGCTTGACGATCTGACGCCGGAGGACCGCCACCGGTCGGTCGGCAGTCGACACGCCGGTCGGTGTCAGGAGTTTGCGCAGGGGGGCCCGGCGCGCCGGGTCAAGGTTGCTGCCGCGTCACGATTTCGACGCGCGGGTGTGGGAGTGTTGTACATCACGCGTAATTCGCTCTACGGTTTGCGCGCGGAGGTAACTCGCCCGGAGCCGCTCCGGCGGTGACACGGGACGCGGACAGGAGGCGGTGGTGCGCGTTAGGCGGCTGTGCGCTGCGGCGTTGGCTGGGCTGACGGCGGCGTCGATGGTGTCGGCGTGTAGTACCCAGGGTGGCGGGACCGTCATCAACTACTACACACCGGCCAACGAGATGGCGACCTTCACCGCGGTGGCGAAACGGTGCAACGACGAACTCGGTGGCCGCTTCACCATCAAGCAGATCAGCCTGCCCAAGGGCGCCGACGATCAACGACTGCAGCTGGCGCGACGTCTCACCGGCAATGACAAGACTCTCGACCTGATGGCGCTCGACGTGGTGTGGACCGCCGAGTTCGCCGAGGCGGGCTGGGCGTTGCCGCTGTCCGACGACCCGGCAGGAGAGGCCGAGGCGGACGCGCGGGAGAACACCCTTCCCGGCCCGCTGAAGACCGCCGAATGGCAGGACAAGCTGTACGCCGCGCCGATCACCACCAACACCCAATTGCTTTGGTACCGAGCCGATCTGATGGACCAGCCGCCCGATACCTGGGATGCGATGGTCGCCGAGGCGACGCGGTTGCACGATGAGGGCAAGCCCAGCTGGATCGCGCTGCAAGCCAAGCAGTACGAGGGCCTGGTGGTGTGGTTCAACACCTTGCTGGAAAGCGCCGGCGGCCAGGTGCTGTCCGATGACGGCAAGACCGTCACGTTGACCGACACCCCGCAGCATCGAGCCGCCACCGTCAAGGCGTTGGAGATCATCAAGGCCGTTGCCACGGCGCCAGGAGCCGATCCGTCGATCACACAGACCGACGAGGCCACGGCACGCCTGGCGCTCGAACAGGGCAACGCTGCGCTCGAAGTGAACTGGCCGTTCGTCCTGCCGTCGATGCTGGAGAACGCCGTCAAGGGCGGCGTCGGCTTCCTCCCGTTGAACGAACGCCAGGAACTCTAGGGTTCGATCATCGACGCGGGTACCTTCTCGCCGTCGGATGATCAGTTCTAGACGGCCTACGAGGCCAGTCAAGAGGTGTTCGGCTTCGCG
>JAOPWT010000239.1 GCA_025965555.1 Mycobacterium sp. | reverse complement strand
ACGGCGTTCTGCCATGCATAGCGGTAGAACAAGCCGAGGTCGTAGGCCGATGTGCTCATGCCGGGACCGTCGAGGCCGGACGGGGTGGCGGCGCGGGTGTCGTGGCCGCCGAGCTTGCCCGCGAGGTCGTTGATCTTCTGCACGGCGGTGTCCATGCCGCCGATCTGGACGGCGAGGGCGTGGGCCGCGTCGTTGCCCGAGTGCATCAGCAGGCCGTGCAGCAGGTCGTTGACGGTGTACTTGCCGCCCTGGTCCACCCCGACCCGGGTCCCCTCGGCTGCCGCGTCGTCACTGGTGCCGATGACCTGCTTGTTGATCGGCAGCTCCCGCAGCGCCTGCATCGCCACCAGCACCTTGATGATGCTGGCGGGGCGGTGCCTGCCGTGCGGGTCCCTCGCCGCGACGATGTCACCGGTGTCGAGATCGGCGATCACCCACGCCTCGGCCGAGACGTCCCCTGGCACGGGTGGGGTGCCAGGCGCCGCGACGATGCCGCAGCCGGAGAGGGCGTCACCGCCGACGGGCTTGTCGGGAACGGCCAACGGCTGAGGCGGGTCGCCCGCCTCTGGAACCTCCGAGGAGTCGACGGCGGGCGGCGTCACGACCCGGTACGGGCAGGCGTCGTCGGCGTGCGCCGCCGCGGAGCTGCCGAGCAGGCAGAATCCCGCCAGGAAAGGGGTGGCCACCAGCGCAGCAGCTCGCTGGTACACGGTTCGGAAGGTCGCCATGGTGTCTGCAGATTAAGCGACCCTCCACCGCTTTTCGGGTTGCCACGCTGTTACCAGAGTGACCATTGCTGCCCGTGGGATCCAGCGCCGATCAGTGGGCGAGGGCTACAGGTCGAAGTACGCGATCGCCGGAGCCCCGATGCCTGCGAGCCAGATCCGGTCACCGTGCTGCGCAACGCCGGTGGTCGACCCGAAGGCAGGGTCCGACGTGCGGACCTGGGTGAGCACCCTGCCATCGTCGGGGTCGAACGCAATCACCCACACCAGTGGCTTGACGTCGGGGAGCCACTCATAGGGCAAGCGCCACAACAGCTTCCGTAGCAGCGGCGCCTTTGGCGCCAGCCACTCCGAGAAGGCGTTGCGATCCGACACCATGGCGACCCAGATGCGTCCGTCGTGACCCGTCGAGATGTTGTCCGGGTAGCCAGGCAGGTCGGCCGCGAGTGGGGTCACGGTGCCTGCCCCGGGTCCGGAGAGCCAGAACTTCGACACCCGCGCGCCCTGCGTCTCCGCGAACACGAGGGCGGACTCGTCGTCCGTCAGCGTCACGCCGTTGGCGAAGTACAGACCGGTGAGCACCCTCGTCACGGTGCCGTCGGCGTCGCGCCTGAAGAGCGAACCCGACCCCCGTGCCTCCACGATGGCGCCCTTGTAGCGCTCGTAATGGAAACGCGAGGTGGACTCGGTGAAGAAGATCGTCCCGTCCGACGATTCGACCACGTTGGAACAGAACTTCAGCGGTCGCCCGTCCACGTCCTTCACCAGCGTCTCGAATGTCCCCGTGACGGTGTCCATCCTCAGCAGGCCGCGGTGACTGTCACATACCAGGAGGCGGCCGTCGCGTGACACGGCAAGACCAAGCGGTCTGCCACCGGTATCGGCGATCACGTTGTGCGACAGCGTATCCCCGGCGACGCGGACGATTCTGCCGTCGGCCAGCCCCGTCCAGACGGCGCCGTCGGTGTCGACGACGACGTCCTCGGGGGCTGGCCCGGGCATCGTCAGGATGTGCAGTTCCGGATCGAGATCCGGGGCGGGCAACGGCCGCGAAGGCGGCGGTCGCCACCGGACGGGATCGATCTCGACGTCGAGTTCGGCGGTCACCCGCCCGACGCTACCAACGGCTCTAGACGCGCCGCCCGGCTTCGCTCAGTACGCCGTGAAGGATCTCGTAAATCGCGTCGAACTCCTTCTGGCCGCAGATCAGCGGCGGTGCCAACTGCACCACTGGGTCGCCACGGTCGTCGGCGCGGCAGTACAGCCCCGCCTCGAAAAGCGCCGGGGTGAGGAAGCCGCGGAGCAGCCGCTCGCACTCGTCGTCGTCGAAGGTTTCCTTGGTGGTCTTGTCCTTGACGAGTTCGATGCCGTAGAAGAAGCCCTCGCCGCGGATGTCGCCCACGATCGGCAGGTCGTACAGCTTCTCCAGCGTGGACCTGAACGCCGGCGCGATCTCCTTGACGTGGTCGTTGATGCCCTCGCGCTCGAAGATGTCGAGGTTGGCCAGCGCCACCGCGGCCGACACGGGGTGCCCGCCGAAGGTGTAGCCGTGGCCGAAGACGGTCTGCCCGTCGTTGAACGGCTCGAACAACCGGTCGCTGGCGATCATCGCGCCGATCGGCGAGTAGCCCGACGTCAGACCCTTGGCGCAGGTGATGATGTCGGGCACGTACCCGAAGTCGTTGCAGGCGAACATCGAACCGATGCGTCCGTAGGCGCAGATCACCTCGTCGGAGACCAGGAGCACGTCGTACTCGTCGCAGATCTCACGAACCCGCTCGAAGTATCCGGGCGGCGGCGGGAAGCAGCCGCCGGCGTTCTGCACGGGCTCGAGGAAGACCGCGGCGACGGTGTCGGGACCCTCGAACTCGATGGCCTCGGCGATGCGGTCGGCGCAGTAGCGTCCCCACGCCTTGGGGTCGGTGCTGAACTGTTCAGGAGCCCGGTAGAAGTTGGTGTTGGGCACCCGGAAACCGCCGGGAGTCGGCGGATCGAACGGCGCCTTGAACGCCGGGATGCCGGTGATGGCCAGCGCTCCCTGCGGCGTGCCGTGATAGGCGATAGACCGCGAGATCACCTTGTACTTACCCGGCTTGCCAGTCAGCTTGTAGTACTGCTTGGCCAGTTTCCAGGCGCTCTCGACGGCCTCGCCGCCACCGGTCGTGAAGAAGACCCGGTTCAGGTCACCTGGCGCGTAGTTGGCGATGCGTTCGGAGAGCTCGATCGCCGGAGGCGTCGCGAAGGACCACAGCGGGAAGAACGCCAGCGTCTCGGCCTGCTTGGCGGCGGCCTCGGCGAGTTCGGCGCGGCCGTGGCCGACCTGAACGACGAACAACCCGGAGAGTCCGTCGATGAACTTGTTGCCGTCGCTGTCCCAGATGTGGACGCCCTCGCCGCGGGTGATGATCGGCGGGGTGATGTCGTCGCCGTGGCGGGCGAAGTGCCCCCACAGATGGCGCTTGGCCTTGGCGGCCATGTCGGTGTAAACGGTTGGATCTGAATCGATGACTGTCATCTAGTGCCCCAATTGTATTGCTGCTTAACGAGTTTGAGGTAAACCAAAGTTTCGGTGGATATCACCCCTGGTACGGCACGGATTTTCGTGTTGAGTAGATCGAGCAGGTCCCCGTCGTCCTCGCAGACCACTTCGACGATGGCGTCGAACGATCCCGCGGTGAGCACCACGTAGTCGACGGACTCGATCTTGGCGAGCTTGTCGGCGATCTTGGTGGTGTCGCCGGTGCAGCGGATGCCGATCATCGCCTGGCGGGCGAAGCCGAGTTGCATCGGATCGGTGACGGCGACGATCTGCATGACGCCCGCGTCGACCATGCGCTGGACGCGTTGGCGCACGGCGGCCTCGGACAGCCCGACCGCCTTGCCGATGCCCGCGTAGGATCGTCGGCCGTCCTGCTGCAACTTTTCGATGATCGCCTTGGAGAGTTCGTCGAGTTGGAAGGCGGCGCCGGGGCGGGAATGGCTGATCCGCAACGAGACAGCCCCAATCCCAGGCTGTGCGTTCGGGTCGACCATGATAAGGATTGTGCACGGAATCAGTCGGCGCAGGCAACCAAAG
>JAOPWT010000237.1 GCA_025965555.1 Mycobacterium sp. | reverse complement strand
AGTTGCTGCGCGGCGTCAGGTGACGAAGTATTGGCAAATTCGCCTGTGCCGCAGCAGTATCAGCGCCATTGGTGACGGTGGCCACCGACTTCCTGTGAGCGTCGGGATGCGGTCTGCCGAGGGGCGTGCTGCAATTGAGGCGACCCCCAAGGTGACTGCGAAGGTGTGAGTCTTGCCAACCTACGGCTATGAGTGCCCGCCCTGCGGAGCGTTTGAAGTCACGCGGCCGATGGCGCAAGCCTCCGGGGTTTCCGCGTGCCCCGAGTGCGGGCGACCGGCCCGGCGAGTATTCGGTTCGCCCGGTTTGCGGGCCATCGACCCGGGACTGCGCCGCGCGTTGGATGCCGGCGCGCGCAGTGCCGAGAACCCGACGGTCGTCTCCAGCGTGCCGGGGCGTTCGCGCCGGCCGACACCGGTCACCCGAGATCCCCGACACGCCAGACTTCCCCGCCCCTGACCCAAAGGAGTCCGTCATGCCCGACGTCGTATTCTCCGTCGACCAGGCTCGTTCGATGCGGGACCAGGACGTGCCTGGGCACAACCGCTGGCATCCCGACGTGCCACCGGCGACGCGCGTGAAGCCGGGACAATCGATCCGGGTCGAGTGCCGGGAGTGGACGGACGGCCAGATCGGAAACAACGACTCCGCTAACGACGTTCGCGACGTCGACCTGTCCCACGCCCACATGCTGTCCGGGCCGATCTACGTCGAGGGCGCCGAGCCCGGTGACCTCCTCGTCGTCGACATCCTCGATCTCGGACCGGTGCCCCAGGAGGTCGGTGACGTCCCCGGTCAGGGTTGGGGGTACACCGGGATCTTCGCGAAGGACAACGGCGGCGGCTTCCTCACCGACTACTTCCCGGACGCGTACAAGGCGATCTGGGACTTCTCCGGGCAGAAGTGCTCGTCACGCCACCTTCCCGGCGTCGAGTTCACCGGCATCACGCACCCGGGGTTGTTCGGCACCGCGCCGTCCCCGGAACTGTTGGCACGGTGGAACTCTCGCGAGCGGGCACTCATCGGGACCGATGCCGACCGGATCCCAGCGCTGGCCCTGCCGCCGCTGGAGGAGTCGGTACTCGGCGGCACGGCGACCGGGGAGACCCTCGCGGCCATCGGCCGGGACGGCGCGCGCACGGTGCCTGCCCGCGAGAACGGCGGCAACCACGACATCAAGAACTTCACCAGAGGTTCTCGGGTCTTCTATCCCGTCCACGTCCCCGGTGCGCTGTTCTCCGGTGGAGACCTGCACTTCAGCCAGGGTGACGGCGAAATCACCTTCTGCGGCGCGATCGAGATGGGTGGCTTCATCGACTTTCACGTCGACCTCATCAAGGGCGGCATGGAGACCTACGGCGTCACGACGAACCCGATCTTCATGCCGGGCAACGTCGAGCCCCGATACTCGGAGTTCATCACCTTCATCGGCATCGGCGTTGACCATGACACCGACACCCAGCTGTACAACGACGCGACGGTCGCCTATCGCAACGCGTGCATGAACGCCGTGACCTATCTGGAGAAGTTCGGCTACTCGGGTGCTCAGGCCTATCTGCTTCTCGGGGCCGCACCCATCGAGGGCCGCGTCAGCGGTGTGGTCGACATTCCGAACGCCTGCTGTTCGCTGTACCTGCCGACCGCGATCTTCGACTTCGACGTCCGGCCGTCGGCGTCAGGACCCGTCAAGGCCGACCGCGGAAGCTGCGCCGTGTCGAGCTGAGTTGGCAGCGCCACCAGGCCCACGCACCTTGCCGCTACCATCGCGCCGTGACGCAACTCGTTCTGTCGATCCTGCTCGGCGTCGCGGTCGTAGCCGTCCTGACGCTGGGCGTCCTGCTGATCGTCACCTCTCGAAAGCTGGCCGACGCGCGTCGCGAGCTTGAGCGGGCGCAACGCGATCGGCCGAGAACCCGCCGACGACGGCGTGGTCTGGCACCGTTCGCGATCAGGAAGACCTGGCGGACGGCGGAGATGGTACGCACCAAGGGAATTGGTGCGGCCGTGCGCAACTCGATCGAGGATCTGGCGGGGTGGGCCAGCGTGGAACGCCCCGACCTGGCCCGGCTTGCGGCCGACGGAAACGTCGTCGTCGTGTTCTCCGACATCGAAGGATCCACGGAGCGCAACGAGGCGCTCGGAGATCGCGAATGGGTGAAGCTGCTGCAGCGTCACGAGCACCTGGTCCGCTCGTCGGTCGACGAACACCACGGTAATGTCGTCAAGAATCAAGGTGACGGGTTCATGCTTGCCTTCGCGGATCCCGACGGTGCCCTGCGCTGTTGTGTGGACGTCCAGCGCGAGCTCGCTGGGCATCCTGAGCGTTGGCAGAACATCAAGGTGCGCATGGGGATTCATATGGGCTCGTCGGTGCGCCGTGGTGACGACCTGTTCGGCCTGAACGTCGCGATGGCGGCTCGGATAGCCGGGCACGCCGATGGCGGTGAGAACCTGATCAGCGACGTCGTCCGCGAGTCGATCGCGCTCGCCGACGGCACCACCGTGACGGACGCGG
>JAOPWT010000226.1 GCA_025965555.1 Mycobacterium sp. | reverse complement strand
CTGGCCGCGGTCCTGACCCAGTTCGGCAAGGTCGCAGACGTCGGATTCATCGCGGTACTCTTCGGCTCCGTCTGGGTCCGGCGGTTCGGTCCCCGCGGAAACGCGATGGGAATGGTCGCCTTCATTTCGTACTTCTTCGCGCTGTTCCTGCGCGCCTCGCCGGGTCAGATACCGGTACTCACCATGGCGATCGTCGTCGGGCTGAGCTGCTCGCTGCTGGTGCGGACGCTGATCTTCCCCGACCGTCCGCGGGTCGAAGTGCGCCGCCTGGTCAGGGCGTTGCGCACGGCGTCGAGCTCGGTGTTGGAGGTCATGACGAATCGCGGTGACCACGACCTGGCCGGACTGCGAAGACGATTGGATCGGTTGGGCGAAACGGCGCTCATGATCGACGACTGGCTCGACCGCTACGACGCGGCGCAGTCGCTGAGCGTCACCAGCGAGGACCTCGCGATGCGGGTCTTCGACGCACAGATCGCGATGGAGCAGCTGGCTGGCCTGGTGTGGTCACTGGACCCCGCAAAGCCCTGGCCGAGCGGGCTCGAGGAGGCGATCGCCTCCGTGCGAATCTGCTTGCAGAACCGCCCGTCCGAAGACGATCTCAAGATGGCCCGCAAACACGGTGCCGCCGCCGCGGACCGCGCGGATCTGTCGTCTTCGGAAGGCATCGCGACCGTGGTGGCATACCGGGTCGTGCAGGCGCACTTGGCAATTCACCACATCACCACCAAAGCGCTGGGCACCGCTGGTACGGCCGATCCCAATCCGGAGACGCCGTCGGACGAGGCGCCCGCTGGGCTGGATCCCAGCACGAAGGCCGCCATTCAGGTGGCGGTCGCCACCAGTGCGGCGACCCTGCTCGGCGAATTGATCTCACCGGATCGTTGGTACTGGGCCGTGCTGACCGCGTTCCTCGTCTTCACCGGCGTGTCGACGCGCGGCGAGATCCTGACCCGTGCTGGTCACCGCATCGTGGGAACGATCGCCGGAGTGGTGGCAGGCGTGCTGCTCGCCACCTTGATCGGGCGGAACCCACCGCTTCAAATGGTTCTGTTGGTGATTTGCGTGTTCTGCGCGTTCTATCTGGTCAAGGTCGCCTACGCGTGGTTGACGTTCTTCGTCACCGTGTTGTTGGCGATGTTGTACGGCTTGCTCGGCGACTTCAGCGTCCGCGTCCTCGAGTTGCGCATCGCCGAGACGGCAGCGGGCGGCCTCGTCGGCATCGCCTCCGCGTACTTCATCTTCTCGACGGGGACGCGCGCCACCCTCGTCGAGAAGATAAACGACTACCTCGAGCGGATGGTCGAAGTGATCGACGCCGGTATCGATTCGGTGGTCGCACCGGGCGGCGAGACCGATCTCGTCGCGGAGACACGACGGCTCGACAACGCCCTGCAAAGTGTTATCACGGCGGGCAAGCCGCTGCAGATGGGGCCCGCAGTGAGAAGCCGCCGCGGCGTCCAGCGACTACTGCGCGGACTGCAGGTGAGCAACCGATCGGCTCATGCGCTGGCCCGCGCGGGCGTGAACGCGGCCAGGGCGGATCCGGACACCGCGCCTCCGGAGGCGACGGCCGCCGCACTGCGCGACGCCGCGGCCCATGTCCGCGAGACCATCGAGACGGTGAAGCGAGTCGTCGCCGGAGACCACGTCGATCCGCCGGAGAAGACAACGGAGACAATGATATTGGGTGTCATGGGGACGGCGATGATTCCGCCTGGACCCGTGCGCGGTGCGATCAGGGCGCTGAGCAATCTCGACCGCGCCCTGGTCGAGGTCACGACGCGCGTGTGACGTCCGGGATCGGCTACCACAGGGCGGAGAAGTGTCGGTGTCGATGGGTTGGCAGAGTTCTCCCCGTCACTGGTCGAGTTGGGCCGCCAGACAGTCCATTTCGCGAGCTTGCATGGTGAGCTAGCGCGTGAGGTGCTTCGCCTGTCGCTTGTGCAGTGGTCAGCGGTATCCCGCGGGTGTACTTGCGGTCGTGGCCGGGGTGGCCACTGACGTGGGGGGTGCCGTCGGCGGCGTTGTGGTGGTGGTGACCGGCGCCTCGGTACCCGCCCTGACGCTGTCCGTTCCGGCTTGCTCGTTGACCACGGCAACGGCAACCGCTCCCATGACAACGACGGCACTGGTGCCGATCACCGCGGATAGCAACTTGACACTCTTGCGTTGGTCCACGCTGACCACTCCATTCGAGCCAGGCTCGTCCGCCACCTCGGCGACGCACCCCTTTCGAGGGTGAAGGTGCACTGTTCACGCCCGCTTACCCTGAAAAGGACCTAGACAGTACGCCTCTTACCCCTGAGAACACCAGAGTCTCCAGCAGACATCGGCGTGCCAAAGGTCCCGGTCTTCCCGGCGTACGTGAATCCGACCGAACCCCACGCATCCATTGCGCGCTGACGACCGACAGAATTCACCCGTCCTCGGAACTTCTCTGTAGTTGCTTCGTCATTTTGCCTCCCCGCGTGGGGTTTACAAGCGGAGAGTTCGGGCATTTGATTCATGCGGGGAATGCAACGAGGTTTGGTGGAATTCATTCTCCGTAAGGCGATCCGGGACAAACTCCTGTGTTGAGAACACAGCGCTTGCCCGGTCCCGTCGCCTGACGGACCTCGAGAGGCCCACATCACGAAGCACTCATACGGGCCTAAGCGGATACTTGCGACTAGGGCGCAGTGGTTGATGCAATCATCCGGGACTGCCCCCAGTTCAGTTGACTGGTGGGGTGAGTTGTTCAGGCCGCGTGAGCGACGCTGTTGATTGTCTCAAAATCTATCGGAGTGAGCCGCCCGAGTCGGCGTTGGCACCGCTTGCGGTGGTAGGTCTTCTCGATCCAGGTGACGATCGCCAGCCCTAGTTGCGCCCGGGTCGACCACCGTTGCCGGTCCAGGACGTTGCGCTGCAGCAGCGCGAAGAACGACTCCATCGCCGCGTTGTCAGCACACGCCCCGACACGGTCCATCGATCCCCGTAAACCGTTTTCCACCAACGCGTGCACGAACTTCGGGACTCGAGAGAAACGGGAGTGATCAGCTTTGTCTCGCCCGACTCCCCATGTGGGCTATTCCTCGGTCTTGGATTGGCCGTCGCGTTGTCGGGCGGCGACGTGGGTGATGCGTTGGTGTGCGGTCAGCAGCAGGCCATCGAAGGCGAGGCGGCGGCCCGGTGCCTTCGATTGGGACAGTTCGAGCAGGTCCTCCAGGATCAGCTCGGCGATGAGGCGCAGCTTGACGTTGTGCTGCTGTGACTGCCAGCGCAGAAGGTTGAATGCGGCGTCGGCGTCGATGCCGTACACGAACATCAGCATGCCCTTGGTCTGTTCGATCGGGGCGCGGCGCCCAACGATCGTCTGGACGGCTTCGGTGATGTACTGCTGTTGGCACCGTTCAACGGTGCGGTCGACCTGTTCCTCTGAGCTCATCTCCAGTCCCCTGTTGGGCAGTGGTGGTGGAATGCCTCACGCGGCTGGGGACGTGCCGATGAACGGTCGTGTGAAGCTCCGGCCGAGGTACGAGGCAGCATTGGATCGCGGACTGTCCATGGAGTAGAGCTGAGTGGACTACCCATGCAGGGGCCGCCGCGACGAATCGTCTGTCGAGAGGTGTGCAGCCTCGCCGCTACTGGCCGCGCTAGTGGGCGGTGCCCCGATGGGCTCGGCATCAGTCGGCGTCCAGACGCAGTCGGCGGTCGATGATGTCGCGGGCGGTCTCGGTGGCGCTGACGCCGGTGGCGTAGGCGTGTGCGCGCAGCCGCATCAGAGCGTCTGCCGGTCCAATGTTCAGTTGGGCGATGAGCATTCCGCTGGCTTGGCCGACCTCGGCCCGCGCCAGGGTGTGCAGGTGCGTCCAGGCGGTGCTGTCGGGGTCGGTGGCTGCGCTCTGCAGATCGTCGTCCAGTACGTCCAGCAGGGGCAGTTGGGCCAGTTCGGCGGCCATCAACGCCGCCGCCCACTCCTCGTCGTCCGCGCGTCCAGGACGAGTGCGGAACAAGTCCAGCGCGCCGACGTATTCGCCGGCCACCACGATCGGCATCGCTGTCACGGCGTGAACCCGATGGGCCAGCAGCGCTGGGCCGTAGAGCGGCCAGCGGACCTGGCTGGGGTCGGCTAGGTCGGTGACCACGACGGGTGCGCGGTGGGTGACCGAGTCCAGGCAGGGACCTTCCCCGAGAGTGAACTGCAGCTCGTCATAGGTGCGGGCCGCCGCGCTGCTGGCCCCGAGTGTGCCGATGTTGGTGCCGTCGTACACCAGGGAGATCGCGGCGGCCACGACACCGCGCAGTGTCAGGCAGGCATGGCAGATCCGATCGGCGGCCCCGGCGCCGCGCCGCTCCCCCACCGCGGCGAGGAGCTGCTCCTGGATCATCATCCACCGACCCCCTGCGACACGGGTCCGGCGACGTCGGTGCGGTGAGACGAGCCCCTCCACCGGCGGGTCGTCGACCGGGGAGGGCGACCGGTGAGCGGTGCGGAGTCCGACCGTCGCGTCTCGTGGCGGCCTTGCCTCGTCGACGCGGTGCGCTCCCCTGGTCGCTGCCCGTTGCCCACCCCGGTGGCGGCGCTGCTGGTCGGTGCCAACTCGTGTTCCGAGGCCGGCTCTGGCGCGTCGTCGCGGGCGCCGGTGAGGAAGCGGTCCGGCAGCGCGAGGGTGTTTATGGTCCGGAGGGTCTGCAGGTATTGGGCCGGCAGTGAACCCGTGGTGTAGGGCAGGTCGTACTTCTGGCACACTGCCCGGACCCTTAGGGCGATCCCGGCGTACCGGTTGCTGGGTAGGTCCGGGAACAGGTGGTGTTCGATCTGGTAGCACAGGTTGCCACTGGCGAACGCCAGCGCAGGGCCGGCGTCGAAGTTCGCGGTACCCAGCATCTGGCGCAGATACCAGTCGGATCTGTTTTCGTCGGTGAGGGCGTCGGTGGTGAACGTCTGTGCACCGTCGGGGAAGTGGCCGCAGAAGATCACCACGTAGGCCCACAGGTTGCGGAGGGTGTTGGCCATGGCGTTCGCACCTAGGGTCCGGCGCCATCGACGGCGGCTCATCGCCGGGAAGACCACGTAGTCCTTGGTCAGCTGGCGGGCAATCTTCGCGATCAGAGCCCGCCACTGCGCGCTCTTCTCGGCCTCGGTGTGCGCGTGATCGCAGACGGCATGAACGCCGTTGAGCGCGATGCCCCATTCGAATGTCAGCGCCAACAAGACATTGAGCAGTGGCTGCAGCAGGTAGGACGGGCGCCATGGCTGATCTCTGCTCAGCCGCAACACCCCGAACCCGAGATCCTCGTCGATGCCGAGCACGTTGGTGAACACGTGGTGGCGATGGTTGTGGGAGAACCGCCACTGCGAGGACAGCCCGGCCATGTCCCATTCCCAGGTGGTGGAGTGGATTTCGGGGTCGTTCATCCAGTCCCACTGCCCATGGCCGACGTTGTGGCCGATCTCCATGTTCTCCACGCTCTTGGCGAACGCCAGTGTTGCGGTACCGACGAGCCAGCCCGCCTTGCCGCGAGTGGCGCCGATGAGTAACCGTGCCGCGACCTCCACCGTGCGCTGCAGCGCGATGGTGCGGCGGATGTAGGCGGCGTCCCGGGCGCCACGGGAGGCTTCGACGTCACCGCGGATGGCATCGAACTCCACGCCGAGTGCATCAATGTCGGCTCTACTGAGATGGGCGTACTGCGCGACGTCACTAATGGCCATCGGTGTCCTCGGTTTCCGCCCTGATGGGCGGGGTGGTGAGCGGCCCGGGGACAGGGGGCGTGACGCTCGGCGGTGAGTGCGGGAGCGGCGGGCGTGAGGCGGCCCGTGCTTCGTGGTTGTCGTCGTTCGTCTATCAGGGACGATGGAGTCCCGGAGTCATACCGAAGGGCGAGGACCGTTGCGGGAGTTCACCTTTGACGGTCCCGAGGTGTCAACGGGGGCACCTCTGCGTGGTGGGGGGTGTCGAGATGGTGGACTGTGTTCATGTTCGTTCCTTGAGTTGGTGGCGCGTGGATCAGCGGTAGCTGCACGGCAAAGGTGTTGCCGTGCAGCGCCCCTCAGAGCCCGCGTCGGGTTGTTGAGTGCTGGCCGGAGGTTAGTAGTAGTGGCGGCGGCCGCCGACGGCGTGGCCCATCCGTCCCACCACCGCCAGGACCAGACCGACCACCAGGAGGATGACCCCGATCACCAGGAGGATGTGGGCGAAGGCGAAGGTCGGGACGAGGCTGGGCAGGATGAGCCCCAGGACGATGAGGACGATTCCGAAGATGATCATGACGTGTACCTAGTTTCGGGGGGATTACGCAGAAAAACGGGGACGAGGGGGTTCGGGGTCAGTGCTTGAAGGCGTCCTTGAACTTGGCCCCTGACTGTTTGACGTTGCCCTTGGCCTGATCGACACGGCCCTCGGTGCGCAGGCGGGGGTTGTTGGTGGCGCGGCCGAGGAACTTCTTGGCCGCACCCTTGGTGGCTTCGGCCTTGTGGGCGAGCTTCTTAGCGATACTCATGAGACCGGTTCCTATCGTTTGGTGTTGGTCGCTGATCACATGCGTTGCGGGGTCTGCTCGAGGTGGCCGGTGCCGACGGGCTGTCGTCTGCCCCACCACTGGCCGAGCACGCCGCTGCGCGGTTCGGGGGTGGTGGACCCCGTGGGGTTGCTGGGCGGAGCGGGGTGGCTGCGGCGTGGTGGTGCCGGCCGAGCGGGGCGTCGCGGCCGCGGTCAGCGGTGCGACGGACACCGGCCATCCGGCCGCTCAGACCGAGCAGTGCCACCGCCCCGACGAGGATCCACAATGCGAACAGCGTGCCGGCGGACCCGGTGACGTGGTAGCCGAACATCGAGAAATCCGTCTGCGGGTGCGTCGGTCCGGCGTTGCTAAGCACACCCACGATGGCGACGATCAGCGCAGCCACCAAAACGATCGATCCTGCGATGACGACCATTGCGGTGCCTCTGATTCAGTAGGCCTTCAGTACACACCTGCGTCTTTCCCGTGTCAACACCGTTGGCCAATGGTGTTGGTCTAGGATGTTGGGCACAAATCTAACGAGGAGTAATGGAGGGAATGCACTGATGACACGTCGCACGGATGATCCCGTCGGCGCGCCCGTCGGCGATGGCGGTGAGGCCACCGGTGCCGACCGCGGTGATGCGATCTCGCGCCCGCTGATCCTGCGGACCGCGTTGACGATCCTGGACCGCGACGGTGAGAGCGGGCTGTCGATGCGGCGCCTCAGTGAGGCGCTGAACCGGGACGCGACCGTGCTCTACCGACACGTTCGAGACAAGGGCGCCGTGCTCGACGGCATCGCCGAGATCGTGCTGAGCCAGCTCGCCGTGGACAGCACCGATCCCGACTGGGTCTCCCAGCTGCGTTCGGTCGCCCATGACTTTCGCCGCCTCGCCCTGGCTCACCCCCACGTAGTGCCGCTACTGGTCACCCGGCCCCTGGCCACCCCGCTGGGGCAGCGCCCCCTGGGCACGCTGCGCCCGCTGGAGGACGTCCTCACCCTCCTCATCGCCGCGGGGTTCAGCGGCGTCGACGCCCTGCACGTCTACCGGGTGCTCTTCGGTTATCTGCACGGCCACGTCCTCGACGAGCTCCAAGAGATCGTTGAACACCCCGAGGAAACCGACCACGTGCTGCGCCTAGGCCTCTACCGCCTCCCGATCACCGAATTCCCTCGCATGCGCGAGCTTGCGCCCGTGCTCGCCTCCTACGACGGTGCCGCAGAACTCGACCGCGGCCTCGATCTTCTCTTCGCCGGCCTGACCGCAACCTTCGCCCACTCGGTGAGCAGATCTCCCACACCGGCCTCGCTGTGCGGAGGCAGCCTCGACGACCAGCGGTAAATGTCATCGTTCCTGTGATCTCGAATCGAGACGAACGAGACCGCCCTGCAGCCACTGAGCCTGAGCTGCAAATGTCCAGCTCGAACGCGCGGGGGCTGTCTCGAATTCACCTCGTGGAACTCGATAGCCGTCGGCTCACCGACCGAGCGCCCGAGCGGCTGAACGGATTGTCGCCTCGACGTCGATGGGTTCGCAACGAGGTACCCAGTGAACACGCGGAGAACCGGGCCGCGCCCTGTTGCCTCAACGCACGGGGTTGCCCGGCTCACCACTTGCGACGGCGTTGTAAGACCGCAACCTCGATGCACCCCTCGTCGTCGCCATCCCGTGAATTGCCACGGACGCCGACTCAACACACTGGTTGTCGATACCGTTCGGATGTTGTACGACTTGTTCAGTACCTGCCCATCGGTCCAGAACGATCGAATCGTCAATCCGTGAGTTCACGGTCTCCGAATAAACGGGTAAACAAGCTGGCTTGACACTGCCCCAGACCCCGGCAGGTTCGTCGTGTTGGCTGAGGATGTTGATGAGATGTTGATGAAAAAGAATACAGGCCAGGGACTTTCGTCCCTGGCCTGTATCTTTTCGGTGGAGCTGCCGGGAATCGAACCCGGGTCCTACGGCATTCCCT
>JAOPWT010000180.1 GCA_025965555.1 Mycobacterium sp. | reverse complement strand
CGAGCCGATGCCAAGCACCAGCAAGACCGTCCCCGTGGTGGCATTGGACATGCCGACGGCCTGTTTCAGCATTGGCAAGTGCACTGCCCACGTCGACAGCACGATGCCGAACGACGCGAAGAGCCCGAACACGGCTGTGCGAGCCCGCACCATCGCGCGTGCTTGGAGCGAGCGGGTCATGGTCCTGGCTTCCGTTGCTTCGCCTGAAGATGACTTGCGCGACGATACGTTACGGACGGTGGCCTGAAGGTGGCGCGGCCGGACGGCCGGCCGTACAAAGCGAGGGTGATTCCCGTGCGATTCATCCCTGCTGCGCGGGGGCGGCCGGCGTCGACGCCAGCACACCGGACAGGGATACGAACGGGTTGTCGTCCGCTGCGACACCGATTCTGCGGGCGGCCCGCTCCCCTTCGTGTACCGCCTCCATCATGGTGCGGCTGGCAATTGCGTCGCCCACGCGCTCGACGGGAACACCGCGACCCTTGAGCGCGAAGTACAGCGTGTTGACCGGTCGATGCCAGCCGGCGCGAATTACGGTGTCGACGTCGGTGATGGTGTGGGGCCGCCCCGCCGCGATGATTTCGACGGTGGATCCCTTCACCGCAGTCACGGTGGTAAACGGTCGAGTGGTCATTCCCGAGGCGTTCACCCGCGGGACGGCGAGGTTGGCGCTGAATGGCCCGAGCTTGGCTCCGACGTAGGGCAGCGGCGTCACCATCTCTACCTGGTGTCCCGCCTGCTGAAGTTCCAGAGCTAAGCCGATGCTCTTCCACCCGCCCTCACCGTCGTCGACGATCACCACGTGATGACCAACGGACCTGCCTTCTTCGAGTACGTCCCAGACCGACAGCACGTGTTCTTGGTCCAGGCCGGGCGTGAAACGGATTCCCTGGGCAAGGTTTCCGACGATGTCGGTGCCGGGAGCCGAGCCGGTGGCAACGATCACGTGATCTGGCTCGAGTGCCAGGATCTCGTCGGCGCTCGGCGCCCAGCCCAAACGCAGATCGACGTCGTACTTCGCGAGCATGACGTCGAGGTGGTCGATCACCCCACCGATTTCGCCGCGGCCCTTGATCTTTTCGGCAATACGCAGCTGACCGCCGGTGCGCTCGCGTCGTTCGATCAACGTGACCCGATGGCCTTCTCGAGCCGCGATTTCCGCCGCCTTCATCCCGGCCGGACCGGCACCGATCACCACGACGCGCCGCGGGATCGGTGCCTGCTCCAACGTGCCGACGCCAAGCTCCTGTTCATACCCCGCAGCGGGGTTGTGCACGCACGAGGAGTGCGTGACGGAGAACAAGCGGTCGATGCATCCCTGGTTGCATCCGATGCACGGGCGGATCTCTTGGAGGCGGCCTTCCCGCATCTTGTTGACCGTCTCGGGATCGGCAATCTGCTGGCGCGTCATCGCCACCATGTCCGCGTGGCCCAGTTTGAGGATGTCCGCGGCGTCGAAGGGATCGTTGATGCGCCCGACTGCGATCACGGGGACGTTGACGACCGACTTCACCGCCGCGGCAAGGTCTTCCCAGATCCGCTTGGGGTGTTGCATGTCGGGCACGTTCTGGTGCGCTTCGTTGTAGGTGGCCGCCTTCACACAGATGTAGTCGATCTTGCCGGTGCCCGCGATGACTTGGGCAATCCGCTGTGCGTCACTGATCTGCAACCCGCCGGGGCTGAAGTCGTGCCCCTGCAGATTCATTCCGACCAGGAAGTCGGATCCAACTTCGGCGCGGACCGCGTGGATGACTTGCAGGACGATGCGCATCCGGTTCTCGAGCGAGCCGCCGTACTCGTCGGCCCGGTGGTTGGAGAACGGTGAAAGGAAGGATGCCAGGAGATATCCACCGTAGCCCGAATGGATTTCGACACCGTCCATGCCGCCCTGTTTCGCGTGGCGGGCACCGATGGCGTGGGCTTCGACGATCTCGTCGATGTCCTCGGTCTCCATCTCCTTCGGCATCTCCAGGTTGAACGGACATGGGGTGTTCGACGGGCCCCAGAGTGCGCGTTCGGTGAACGTCGAATGACCCTGTCTGCCACCATGACCCAGCTGCATGACGATGCGGGCACCTTGTGCGTGTATCACATTCGTGATCCTTTGCAGCCCAGGCACGATCTCGGGCAACCAAGCCCGCGGCTCACCGGGGACATCCTGCGACGTAGGGTGAATCTGGGGGAAGGCCATCCCGATCAGGCCGACGCCACCCATCGCACGCTCGCGGTAGTACGCAACGTGCTGGTCGGTCGGCAGATAGTCCTTCGCCATTCCGGTGCCGTGCCCGGTCATCACTATCCGATTGCGGATCTCGACCCTTCCGAGTGTGATCGGTTCGAACAGCGGCGCAAGCGTCGTGACTGCCGGTATCGATGTGGTCATGACTAGCGGCCTTTCATCGGAGGTTGTCGTCAGCACGCGGCTGGTCAAGACACCAGAGCGCGTGCGCGTGCCGGATTACGCCGCCAGAGCGCCGGAGTCGGCGAGCCGCAAAGCCAATGCGGCGACGGTCAGGGCGGGATTCACGGCGGCCGACGAAGGGAAGGGCGCACTGTCGACGATCCAGAGATTGTCGAGGTCGTGGGCCCGCAGATCGGCATCGACCACGCTCGTAGCGGAGTCGCGCCCCATACGCGCGGTCCCGCACTGGTGCGAAGTTGCCTCCACCCCAAGATTGCGGGTCAGGACCACCGGGAAGCCCGCCTTGCGGACCACCGACTTCATCCGTTTGATGAGCTCGTCGTGAGTTCTTGTGTTGGTCGGACGTCGGGTCAACACGATACGTCCCTGGTAGTCGATGGTGACGCGGTTCTCGGGTAGGGGATGATCCTGGCTCTGGATGAAGAGATCGAGGCTGAACTTCGTCG
>JAOPWT010000178.1 GCA_025965555.1 Mycobacterium sp. | reverse complement strand
CGGCCGCGCGGGTGCTACCCGCGGAGCTGCGGCAGCACCTCCTGCTGGTAGCGGCGAAGAACCCATCCAGGTCCGGACCGATCTGCTGCATGTAGACCTCGTCCACTCCGGCCTCGACGTAGGAGCGGAGTTGCGTGACGTGCTGGTCCGGATCGGATCCGCAGGTGATGGCATCGCCGACCTTCTCGGCAGGCACCAGGGTCATCGCTTCGGCGAAGTCCGTGGGACGGGGCAGGATCTGCGCCAGCTGGCCGGGCAGCTGCTCGTTGGCCCACAGTCGGTGAGCAACCTTCAGTGCTGCGTCGGTGAATGCGTACCGTCGGGCACGTCACCGCGGTGGACACGGGCAGGGACGTCGCTTCTGAGAGAGCTCCGATCACGCCCCACACGAACGGGCTCTGGCCCTGTTCGTCGTTCCATGGGTGAAAGTGATCGGAGATCCACAGTGCGTCGAAACCGGCGGCCTCGGCGCGCCTGGCTTGATCGACGAGCTCGCTGGGGCCGAACTGCTCGCTGGAACAGGAAGTTCCGAATGTGGTCATTCGCGCCGCACTACCCGCTTGCGGTCACGCCTACCCTTCGAAGTCAGTCGTCCTTTTCCTCATCGGCATCCTTGTCGTCCGAATCGTCGTCGTCGTCCGAATCGTCGTCGTCCTCCGAATCGTCGTCGTCCGAATCGTCGTCGTCGTCGTGCAGGCGGTGGCTCCCCACCTCGATCACGGCCCAGTGGCTGGGTGAGACCAGGACGGTCCACTCGCCTTCTTCGCGACCCATCTTGAGGACACCGTTGTCCACCTCCCACGCGGTGTCGTCGTCATAGTCGGTCTCTTGGCCGTCGGAGTAAGTCAATTTGAATGCCATTTGCCGAGCGTGCCACCAACGCGGCCCGTCGGGGGCAGGTGAGCAGAATTCGTTCAAGATCATTTAGTGCCATGCGGCAGTTGCCATTTGGGGTCGTGCAATGGGAGTCCCGGTTGCACTGCCGTTGCGGTCAGTGCGCAACCTCCCTTCGGCGTTTGGTCGTATCCAGGGTGGACCTCACACTGATTGTGTGTCCACGCCAACGGAAGACGTCGATCCCTTCGTTCGCGTCCTGGGGTCTCAGGTTCACAATCTGCGGTCCGTCGACGTCGCCGCTCCCCGTGACGCGTTCGTCGCCTTCACCGGGGTCTCGGGTTCGGGTAAGTCGTCGCTGGCCTTCGGCACGATCTACGCCGAGGCGCAGCGCCGGTACTTCGAGTCCGTCGCCCCGTATGCCCGACGCCTGCTGTTGCCGGCCGGAGCGCCGAAGGTCGACGACATCACCGGTCTGCCCCCGGCAGTAGCCCTGCAGCAGCGCAGGGGAGCGGGAACGTCGAGGTCGACGGTCGGCACGGTGACGACACTGTCGAACCTTCTCCGGATGCTCTTCTCGCGGGCGGGCACGTACCCACCCGGGGCCACCGAACGACTGGACTCCGACGCGTTCTCGCCGAACACCGCCATCGGCGCTTGCCCCGAATGCCATGGCCTCGGCCGGATTCACCGCGTTACCGAGGAGACGCTGGTTCCCGACCCTTCGCTGACCATCCGCGAAGGCGCCGTCGCGGCGTGGCCCGGTGCATGGCAGGGGCAGAATCTTCGCGACATCCTCATCACCCTCGGCTACGACATCGACAAGCCGTGGCACAAGCTGCCGAAGCGCAAGCGCGACTGGATTCTGTTCACCGAAGACCAGCCGACCGTCGAGATCCATCCTGACCGCCACCCGGTGACCGCGGACTACTACTACAACGGCACGTTCTCCAGCGCCGAACGACACGTGCGGCACACCTTGGCCAACTCGCAGAGCGCGATGATGCGCCGCCGCGTGCTCCAGTTCGTCGACAGCGTCGAATGCCCGGTGTGCGGCGGCTCCGGGTTGCGGCCGGAGGCGCTGCGAGTCACCTTCGCCGGCCATACGATCGCCGACCTGGTCGCCATGCCGCTGACCGATCTGACGGCTGCACTGGAACCCGCGGCCAACCGCGTCGATGCCGAGGCGGCCTACGAGTCCACCGAGTCGGGCGAACTCACGGAGGTGGCGACGGTCATCGCGGCGGACTTGGTCGCGCGCATCCAGGTCCTCGTCGACCTAGGCCTGGGCTATCTGAGCCTCAACCGCCGCACGCCTACCGTGTCACCGGGCGAACTGCAACGGCTGCGGCTGGCGACCCAGCTTCGCGCCGGCCTGTTCGGGGTGCTCTACGTGCTCGACGAACCGTCGGCTGGACTGCACCCCGCCGACGCTGAGCCGCTACTGAACGTCCTGGATCGCCTTCGGCGAGCGGGCAATTCGCTGTTCGTGGTCGAGCACGACATGGACGTGGTCCGGCGCGCCGACTGGATCGTCGACGTCGGACCTGGTGCGGGCGAGCTTGGCGGAGAGGTGCTCTACAGCGGGCCGGTGCCAGGCCTGGCTGACGTGGCTGCCTCGGTAACCCGCCGTTACCTCTTCGATGATGCGGTGGCCGGCACTCGACCGAAGCGCACCGCGTCGGGAACTCTGCGACTGCGCGGGGTGCGCTTCCACAACCTCCGCGACCTCGACGTCGAGGTGCCGCTGGGGGTGTTCACCGCCGTCACCGGGGTGTCGGGGTCGGGAAAGTCCACCCTGGTCTGCAAGGTCGTCGGTGACGTCATCGCGCGCCACCTGGGTGCCGGCAGCGCCGACGCAGAGGAAACCGATTCGGCCGAGTCCGACGTCATGGTCGTGGACGCCGACGTGGATGCCAGCATCGGGGTGACGGTCGACGGAGTCGAGGTCGTCGACCGGTTGGTGACCGTGGATCAGAAGCCGATTGGACGCACGCCGCGGTCGAACCTTGCCACCTACACCGGCATGTTCGATGCCGTTCGCAAGGCGTTCGCGGCGACCGACGAGGCGCGCCGCCGCGGGTGGACCGCAGGCCGGTTCTCCTTCAACGTCGCGGAAGGCCGGTGTCCCACCTGCCAGGGCGAGGGCTTCGTCGCCGTTGAATTGCTCTTCCTTCCAGGCACTTACGCGCCCTGTCCCACCTGTCACGGCGCCCGCTACTCGGAGGAAACCCTTGAGGTGCGCTACCGCGATCGCACGATCGCCGACGTCCTCGCAATGACGGTCGACGAGGCCGCCGACTTCCTCGCCGACGTCCCCGGTGCGGTGCGGAGTCTCGCCACGCTGCGTGACGTCGGGCTGGGCTACCTACGACTCGGACAGCCGGCCACCGAGTTGTCTGGCGGCGAGGCGCAACGCATCAAGCTGGCGTCCGAGTTGCAGCGAGCCCGCCGCGGACACACGTTCTACGTCCTCGACGAACCGACGACCGGTCTGCATCCGGCCGACGTCGAGCTGCTCGAGCGGCAACTGCACCGACTGGTCGACGCCGGCAATACCGTCGTCGTCGCCGAGCACGACATGGGCGTGGTCGCAGGAGCGGACTGGGTGATCGATCTGGGGCCTGGAGCAGGCGACGCCGGGGGCCGGGTGGTGGCGGCGGGCACGCCGGAGGCCGTGGCGAAGGTGCGAGAGAGCAGGACCGCGCCGTACCTCTTGGCAAGGCTTCGGTAGTCGCTCCGAGACGAGGACTACGCGTCCTCGGCGCGGTGCCTGCCCCGATAGGAGTCCTGATCGGGCGACGGCTCTTGGTTCGGAGTCCAGCCATGGCCGAAGAGTTCGAGAGAGGGATCGCCGCTGGTGGGCATGGATCCGCTCCGGGTTCCGGCAGCCCCAGATTCGCTGGGAATCAGGTTGTCACGTTCGCTCACCCATTGTATTTACCCCGCCGTCAGCGTGCGCCAAACGCACCTCGCAATGGTTCGACCCGTATCGAGGTGTTTGCGCCCCATCGTCGGGGTAGCCAACCGGCAGGACCGCGACGAGGAGACGTCAGCGTGGTGATCGAACGAAGCCAAGAGGCAGAGGCGTTCATGACGACCCTCGAGGGCACCCCACCGGACGCCGTCAGTGCGTGTGCTGGATGGACCTCGCGGGAGGTGGCCGCGCACGTCCTCGGCATCGCCGTCGAAGTCATCCGACACCTCGACCCGTTTCTGCAGGGCGATCCGGTGCCGCAAACCCGCGGCTTCGAAGAACGTGAGGAGCCCCTCCGGCAAGCTGGGCATCGTGCGGTGTTGGATCGGCTCGACGGCGAGGACCACCGGATGCGAACCCTGATCGCCGACGTGCTGGCTCGCGATCCGGATGCCGTCATCCCGTGGACGGGACGACACATGGCCGTCGCCAAGTTCATCCCGCACCTGCGAAACGAGCATGCGCTGCACCGCTGGGACCTCGCCGGCGACGACGACATCGGTGCATCATTGCTCGGCGCAATGGACCTGATGAAGCACTCCGTCGGAGAGCTGGGACGAATACTGTTGGTCGCAGGGCGGGAAGACGATCCGAACCCGGGCATGGACTTCCACGTCACGCTGACGTCGGTCGGTCAGCCCGATTTGAGCGTCGTTGTCGAGGATGGATCCGCCAGCCTGGTTTGGGGCTCCTGGCCCGCCGAAGGGAGCGTTGCGAGGGTCGAGTTCGAGCCCGCCGCAAGGCATCTCTTCAACTGGGGTCGACGTCCCGACCATCGCGGTCGCGTCCACAGCGCGGCTGCCCAGCCGGACCTGGCTCGCCTGCAGACGCTGTTGTCCGGCTACTGACACGCCCAGGGACGGTCATGTCCTTTCGGCGAAGTAGTGTCCCTTGTCCAGATCCTCGAGTAGTCCTGGTCCCGTGGGATGCCAACCGAGAAGCTCCTGGGTCAGCGCGCTGGAGGCCGGGCCGTCGAGGCCGAGAAAGCCTGCGAGCCAACCGAAGTGCGTGCCGGCGTCTTCCGGTGCGATGGACGTCGTCGGTATCTTGAGATGTCGGCCGATCACCTCGGCGATGTTGCGGGCAGCCACGCCTTCGTCGTCGACCGCATGAAGCACCGAACCCGCCGGGGCGCTTTCGAGAGCCAGGCGGAAGAGACGGGCAGCGTCGGACCGGTGCGCGGCAGGCCAGCGGTTGGTCCCGTCGCCGATATAGCCCGACACGCCCTTGTCGCGGGCGATGCCCACCTGGGTGGCGGCGAAGCCGTTGTCGCCATCGCCGTGAACCGTTGGTGGAAGCCGTAATACGCTCGATCGCACGGCGCGGGAAGCCAGCGAGAGCACGAACTGTGCGTTGGCCTGGCGACCCGCCACCGCGTTGGTGCCATCCGGATCGACGTCGCGCCCGTCGTCCTCGGTCGCCACTCGGCCCAAGGCCACCCCCATGGTCCCTGACGCGATCACGAACGGTCGATCGGATCCATCGAGTGCCTCCGCGAACGTCTCGATGGCCTGTCGATCTGCCGCCACGGCACCGTCGAAGTCTCCTGAGAAGGCGATGTCGTGCTTGAAGGCGAGGTGAATGACGCCGTCCGACGCGGCGGCGGCACTCCGCAACCCGTCGAGGTCGTCCAGACTGCCCTCGTGGACCTCGGCGCCCGCGGCTTTCAGGGCGGCGGCCGACGCCCTCGACCGGGCGAGACCGACGACCTGATGACCTGCGCCGAGGAGTTCGGGAACGACGGCCGAGCCGATCCACCCGGACGCACCGGTGACGAGAACGCGCATGAGAACCTCCACAATCTGATGTCAGCTACTGTCATCACCACCATAGCCATGATGTCAGCCGCTGTCATCAACTAATATCTCGGCATGGGTCGATGGCAGCCAGACGCGCTCGGCCGCCTTCAGCAGGCGGCCCTAGAGCTCTACGCCGAGCGCGGCTTCGAGCCGACCGCGGTGGCCGACATCGCCGAGCGCGCCGGCCTCACCGAGCGGACGTTCTTCCGTTACTTCGCCGACAAGCGTGAGGTGCTGTTCTCGGGCTCGGAGATGCTTCTCGAGCTGTTCGAGAACACGGTGATGAACGCACCCGACTCTCTGTCGCCGATCGATGCCGTCGCAGAGGCGCTCGCCGCTACCGCAGTCTTCTTCGAGGGGCGCGTCGAGCACTCCAGGCGGCGCCAGGCCGTCATCGACGCGAATCCGAGCCTTCAGGAACGTGAGCTGACCAAGCTGTCGTCGCTGGCGGCAGCGGTGGCGGGCGCCCTGCGCGGACGTGGGGTCGGCGATCCCGCCGCGACACTGACCGCCGAGGCGGGCATTGCGGTCTTCAAGATCGCGTTCGGACTCTGGGTCGACGAGGCCAACGACCGGGAATTCTCCGATCTGATGAAAACGACGCTCGACGAGTTCAAAGCGGTGATGACCGGCAGGTAGCCGCCGCAGCGGTCATGCCCCGCCCGTCGAGTGCCCGGCGCAGTATTCCGAACCTGGCCGTGAGAAGTGGCACACGGTCTGTACGGCGTCCACGCACGCGCGGCGGCGTATCGTCCGTATTTAGGAAGTCGGTATGGGTAATTATCACTTCCGTTATCCCGGAACGGCTTTGGACCGAATGGACGATCCAGGTTCGCTGCTTCCGGCACGAGTAATCGAGGTTCAGATGATCGACTTGAAGGCCATCGTGGCAGGAACCGCCATCGCGGGAGCGCTCGGCTTCGCGGCACTGGGCATCGGCTCGGGCGTCGCCAACGCCGCGCCGTCCCCGATTGCGACCCAGACGTCGTGGGCCCAGAACCCCGGCTGGGGTCACGGCCCCGGGCCATGGGGCGGCGGCGGCGGCTGGAACAACGGACCGGGTTGGGGTCCGCCGCCGGCCTACGACTACGGCGGCTACGGCGGTTACGACAACTACGGGCCCGGCTGTGTCACCGGTCCGCTGGGGCTGCTCCACTTCGGCAACTGCTAGCGAAATGCCCACCGGCGAGCGAGTTCGCTCGCCGGTGGGCATTTCCAGAATCAGGGTGGACCCGGACCGCCTCGGAATCAGCGCGTCGGCTGAACCAGGGCGGGCTTGTGATGGCGCTGCAGTAGGAAGCGCAGCCAGCGTACGTCAATCAACATGTCGTAGATCCTTGCGCTCAGGCGGACTTGGTGAGGATGGGGAGGATGCGCCGACGTTCGCCTGCGACGTCCGAGAAGTGGTGCAGCGCATCGGGAACCGACGGCGTGGCGGGGAAGATGTCGTCGACCCCGCACAGGCGGAGGGTGCGTGACACCGGCTGGCTGGCGATCAGCGACCACTCGTCGCCCGCGGCGTAGCACGCCTGATCGATGGCGTCGAGCAGCTCGATGGCCTGTGCAGCGAATGTCGTGACGCCGCTCAGATCGAGGATGAAGGGCTTCTCCGCGATGATGCAACCCTTTGCCTGAGCCACCACCAAGCCGACGTTCACCTCATCGATGGCGCCGGTGATGGTCAGCACGGTGGCGAGTTGGCGGCACTGCTTGTGAAGCTCGGCGCCGTTGCACTCGACCGTTGGATTTCCATAGCGGAAGCGGGAATTCGATGTTGAGCTGGTGCTCGTTGCGGTCATGGCACTGCCTCCCTTCGGTATTTGCCGAATGAGAAGGCGGCGATGCCGTCACTTCGACTTGGCAGTGACGTTATGCGGCGAAGTTAAGGTACCGGGGAGTAACTCCTAAAACATCGTTAAGAGTCCGTCATGGGCCGGTCAGCAAACGGTTCCCGGCTCCGTTCAGCCCCTGCGCCACTGACCGCCCGAATAGCCTTCCCACGGTGAGTAATTCGCGATCAGCTCTTCTTGCGGCGGTCGCTGTCCCTCGGGCACGTGCTGCAGGTTGATCCGGACGCGGTACCAGATCGAACTTGGACCGCGCATGCCGTCTACCAGCACGTCGATCGGTTGAAGCCGCTCGGCGACCGATCCGTACTTTGCCTTCCACGTCTCCAGCGCCGCCATGGCCTCGTCCTTGGTCTTCGTCCTGGCGATCTCGATCAGCGGCATCGTCGAGACTCGGTTTCCCGCCCCGTCCCCTCGCCGCGCGCCCTTGGGCGCCTTCTCGGCCGGACCCAGTTCCTTCGCAAGGGCAAGCAGGCCCTCCAGGCCGCCACGTGCCTCGTCCATGCCCTGCCATGGATCGCCGATCTCGGCGTAGCGCTCGGGAACCGTCGCCACGGTGAAGGCCTCGGGCCTGCAACCGGGCACCTCGTCCCACCTCAGCGGAGTGGACACCCGGGCGTCGGGCCTGGAGCGCACCGAGTACGCCGACGCGACGGTTCGGTCCTTGGCATTCTGGTTGAAGTCGACGA
Organism: Mycobacterium sp.; assembly: GCA_025965555.1. GTDB lineage: Bacteria > Actinomycetota > Actinomycetes > Mycobacteriales > Mycobacteriaceae > Mycobacterium. The sequence goes on along the minus strand of JAOPWT010000178.1, from coordinate 5,649 downwards.
AGACGCCCTCGCGTTCTTCCTTCCACCAACGGCTGGTCGCCAAATCCGGTGCACGCCTTTCGACTTCGCGCGCGATCGTCTCGGCTGCGAGTCGGACCTGCTTGAAGGGCCAGTTCGGCTCGATGCGGGCATAGATGTGAAAGCCGCGTGAACCGGAGGTCTTGGGCCATGCCGTCAGCCCGTAGTCGGTGAGCACGTCGCGTGCCACCAGCGCCACGTCGACTATCTGCGGCCACTCCACGCCGGGCATCGGATCCAGATCGACCCGCAACTCGTCGGGATGCTCCAGATCGTGAGCGCGGACTGGATGCGGGTTGAGGTCGACGCAGCCGAGATTGACGGCCCACGCCAGGCCGGCGGCGTCCTCGATGACGGCTTCCCTGGCCGACGTGCCGGACGCGTACTTCAACTCTGCGACGTCGATCCAGTCCGGTCGTTTCTCGGGGGCCCGCTTCTGGAAGATCGCCTCCTCGGAGATGCCCTTGACGAATCGTTTGAGGATCATCGGCCGGCCGGCCACCCCGCGCAGTGCGCCGTCTGCAACGGACAGGTAGTACTCGATGAGCGCCAATTTGGTCACCCCGGCGTCCGGAAACACCACCTTGTCCGGATTGGTAACTTGCAGCGTCCGGCCCCCGATGTCCATCGACAGCGAAGACGCCATGTCGGCAATGGTAGTTGTGCCGCCACTCGCGCCCACGTGCGACGAGCGTCACATATTGTGGGGCCATGCCCAACCTCACTGACCTTCCCCTGCAGGCAGCAGCCAAGGTGCAGCAGTACCTCGAGCGCGGCTCGGCCGAGTTGCACTACGCCAGGAAGATGTTCGAGGCGGGTGCCCTCAAGATCGAACCGCCGCAGAACATCGCCGCCATGCTCGCCGACATCAGGCGCTGGGGCGAGTTCGGAATGATCCCGGCACTCAACGCGCGTCGAAATCCCAACGGCACCGCCATCATCGACGACGACGGCGAGTTGACGTTCAAGGAACTCGACGACGCCGCCAACGCGGTCGCCAACGGGCTGCTGGCATTGGGGGTCAGGGGTGGCGACGGGGTGGCGTTGCTGGTCCGCAACCACCGCTGGTTCCTGATCGGGCTCTATGGCGCCGCCAAGGTCGGCGTCCGGTTGATCCTGCTCAACAGCGAGTTCTCCGGCCCGCAAATCAAGGAGGTCTCCGAGCGCGAGGGCGCTAAGCTGATCATCCACGACGACGAATACACCAAGGCATGTTCGGCAGCGGACCCCGAGCTTGGCAAGCTCCGCGCGCTGCCGACCAACCCCGACAAGGTTGATTCGTCGGCCTCCGGCGACGGCCAGGCCGAGAGCACGGACGAGACGCTCGCCGACCTGATCGCCCGCAGCGGGTCCAAACCGCCGCCGAAGGCGGCCGTGCACTCCAAGATCATCATCCTCACCAGCGGCACGACCGGAACGCCCAAGGGCGCGAACCGCAGCACCCCACCGTCGTTGGCGCCGATCGGTGGCGTTCTGTCGCACGTGCCGTTCAAGGCAGGGGAGGTGACGTCGCTTCCCGCGCCGATGTTCCATGCGCTGGGCTTCCTACACGCCACCATCGCGATGATGCTCGGCAGCACGCTGGTGCTGCGGCGGCGGTTCAAGCCGGCCACCGTGCTCGCCGACATCGAGAGGAACCGCGTGACCGCCATGGTCGTCGTGCCAGTGATGCTGTCGCGCATCCTCGACGAGCTGGAGAAGACCAGTCCCAAGCCCAACCTGTCGAGCCTGCGCATCGTCTTCGTGTCCGGATCTCAGCTCGGCGGCGAGCTCGCCACCCGCGCACTGAAGGACCTCGGCCCCGTCGTCTACAACCTCTACGGGTCGACCGAGATCGCGTTCGCGACCATCGCCCGTCCCAAGGACCTCTCGATCAACCCGTCGACAGTCGGGCCGGTCGTCAAGGGCGTCAAGATCAAGCTCTTCGACGACAACGGCAAGGAGGTGCCGAAGGGTGAGGTGGGCCGCATCTTCGTCGGCAACACCTTCCCGTTCGAGGGTTACACCGGCGGGGGGCACAAGTCGATCATCGACGGCCTGATGTCGTCCGGCGACGTCGGTTACTTCGACGAGCACGGGCTGCTCTACGTCAGCGGCCGAGACGACGAGATGATCGTCTGCGGCGGCGAGAACGTCTTCCCTGCCGAGGTCGAGGATCTGATCAGCGGGCACCCAGAGGTCGTCGAGGCCACCGCGCTCGGCGTCGAGGACGAGGAGTGGGGTCATCGGCTGCGCGCGTTCGTCGTGAAGACCGAGGGCGCCTCGGTCGACGAGGATGCGATCAAGACCTACGTCAAGGACAACCTCGCCCGCTACAAGGTCCCGCGCGAGGTGATCTTCCTCGACGAGTTGCCGCGCAACCCGACCGGAAAGATCCTCAAGCGCGAACTCAAGGACATTTCCGTCGGCGGAGCCGACGAGGCAACTGACGTCGACTGACATCCTGTCCCGTGAGGGACGGGTCGCCCGACCAGTCCGAGATAGGACCGGCCGGGCCGCGTGTGCCGTCCGTTGGTTGGTCGTCGTTGGTTGGTCGTCGTTGGTTGGTCTAGGTGGGGGTCGGCGTGGCGCCCAGCACCCGCTGGAGGTCGGGCTTCATCGCCTGCAACTGCTGACCCCAGTACCCCCAGTCGTGCGTGCCGCTGTCGGGGAAGTTGAAGACGCCGTTGTTACCGCCCGCGGCGAGGTAGTTGTCCTGGAACGTCCGGTTGGTGCGGACGGTCAGCCCTTCGAGGAACTTGGCTGGCAGGTTGTTTCCGCCGAGGTCGCTCGGGGTGCCGTTCCCGCAGTAGATCCAGATGCGGGTGCCGTTGGCGACCAGCCGCTGGATGTTGACCATCGGGTCGTTGCGTTTCCAGGCGCTGTTCGGGTCTTCCGTCGGGCCCCACATGTCGTTGGCCTTGTAACCGCCGGCGTCACCCATCGAGACGTTGATCAGGAACGGCCACGACCCCTCGGAGGGATTGAGGAAGCCCGACAGCGAGGCCGCGTAGATGAACTGCTCGGGGTGGTAGATCGCCAGCGTCAGCGACGCCGAGCCTGCCATCGACAGGCCGACCGCGGCGCTGCCGGTGGGCTTTACCTGCTTCTCTGACGCCAGGTACGCGGGCAGTTCCTGGGTCAGGAAAGTCTCCCACTTGTAGGTCTGGCAGCCGCTCTTGCCGCACGCCGGTTGGTACCAGTCGCTGTAGAAGCTGGACTGGCCGCCGACCGGCATCACCACCGAAAGGCCCGAGCCGTAGTACCACTCGAAGGCGGGCGTGTTGATGTCCCAGCCGTTGAAGTCGTCCTGCGCGCGCAGACCGTCGAGCAGGTAGACGGCTGGGGAGTTGGCCCCGCCGCTCTGGAACTGGACCTTGATGTCGCGGCCCATGCTCGCCGAAGGCACCATCAGGTACTCGACCGGCAGACCCGGCCGTGAGAAGGCGTTCGCCGTGGCGGCGCCGCCGGCGATCCCAACGAATACGGGCAGCAGAACCGCCATGAAAGCCGTGATGAAAAACCGGCGCACAAGGACCTCCTCATCGTCAACGGGGGCCTGTTGTGCGTGGATGACCCCGCGTGCATCTGTGCCGGACCACCGTCCAATGCGTTTCTCATATCATTCGGCGTCGCCTCGCGTCGTTGCTCAGGCGGAACGGTCCTGCTGAAACGGTTCCACAATCTCCTGTGAAAGTCATGTGCAGGCGCGCCAGGAGAGGGGCGGGAAGGGGTGCGGAGGGGAATACACCGCGTGCCGCGGTGGTATTACTCCGGCGTGAACATCGACCTGACTGGCAAGACCGCACTGGTGACCGGCTCCACCCAGGGCATCGGCCTGGCGATTGCCAAGGGCCTCGCCGAGAGCGGCGCTCGCGTCGTCGTGAACGGTCGGACCTCGGCTCGCGTGGATGAGGCGGTGGCTGAACTGAGCAAGGCCACCGAGGGCGACCTGGTGGGCATCGCAGCCGACGTCACCACCCCCGACGGCGTCGCAGGACTGGTCGAGGAACTGCCAGCCGTGGACGTCCTGGTCAACAACCTCGGCATCTTCGGCGCAGTGCCCGCCCGCGAGATCACCGATGACGAGTGGCGTCGCTACTTCGACGTGAACGTCCTGTCCGCGGTCCGCCTCATCCGCACGTACCTGCCGGGCATGACCGAGCGTGGCTGGGGCCGGGTGCTCCAGATCGCCAGCGATTCGGCGATCGTCATTCCGGAGGAGATGATCCACTACGGCATGTCCAAGACGGCGCTGCTCGCGGTGTCGCGGGGCTTCGCGAAGGACGCCGCGGGCACGGGCGTCACCGTGAACTCCGTCATCGCGGGCCCGACGCATACGGCGGGGGTGCAGGACTTCGTCTATCAACTCGTCGACAGTTCCTTGCCGTGGGACGAGGCACAGCGGGAGTTCATGCGCAAGCACCGGCCGCAGTCTCTGTTGCAACGTCTCATCGAGCCCGACGAGATCGCCGCAATGGTCACCTATCTGAGCTCGCCGCTCGCATCGGCCACCACCGGAGCGGCAGTGCGCGTCGATGGTGGGTACGTGGACTCGATCATCCCCTAAGCTCTGAGGCGTCACGTCGGTGTGAGCTTGGCCGACGCCTGCCCCATCGACGTTTGGCTTGCGCTTCCTCCGGGTAACGATGAGCCGACACGATGCGCTTGCCGCGTCTCTACCCTCGACGTACGCACGGAAAGCTGTGGTGAGCCCATGAGACGCGAAGTTGGCGCGCAACTCCAGGTCGAGGTCTTCGATCCGACGACTCTGGAGTTCCAGATCGCGGTGGCACCTCAGCCGGGTGCCGAGGTGACCGAGTCGTTGTCGTTTACGTTGAACGGCAACCCAATTGAACCGATGGAGCTGATCGGCCAACACGGCACCCGCATCCACAAGTTCGATGCGGGCAACGGAACGGTGCTGGCGAACTACTCCGCGACGATCATCGGCCAGGCCGAGCCGGCGCCGGTCACCGAGATCGATCTCTCGACGTACCTGAGACCAAGCCGCTACGCCGAGGCCGACAAGTTCTACGGTTTCGCCGCAACGGAATTCGGCAAACTCGCCAAATCGGTCACCCTGTTGGAGAAGGTGTCGTCCTGGGTCGGAACCCGATTGCAGTACGTCCCCGGCTCCAGTGATCCCATCGACGGTGCGGCCGACACCGTCCTTGCGGGGACGGGTGTGTGTCGTGACTACGCGCATCTGGTGATTGCGCTACTGCGTGCGGTCAACGTGCCTGCGCGCCTCGTTGCGGTCTACGCGCCGGGCTGCTATCCGATGGACTTCCACGCCGTCGCGGAGGCCTACGTCGACGGAATGTGGCGAGTGGTCGACGCGACGTGTCTGGCGCCGCGGCAGACGATGGTGCGCATCGCCACCGGCCGCGACGCCGCCGACACCGCGTTCCTCGACAATCACGGCGGCGGGATCAATCTCACTAGCATCAACGTCAGCGCGTGGGTCGAGGGCATGTTACCCATCGACACCGTCGAGGATCTCGTCTCGCTCGGTTAGCTGCCGTCGTCCTCAGTATTGGATGGCTTCGATCAGTGGTCCCGGCTGATCCATCAATGCCCAGAAGCGGTCGCGGATGGCCACGGTCAGCGGTCCTGGTTCGCCGGTGCCGATCGGCTCGCCGTCGAGGG
>JAOPWT010000144.1 GCA_025965555.1 Mycobacterium sp. | reverse complement strand
TGCAGTTCGCCGAAAGCGTGCGCACCGTGGCGGCGCTTGGCTGCTCGGTGTTGATCGAGATCGGTCCGCAACCGGTGCTGACCGGAGCCGCGGTGCAGATCTGGCCCGAGCACCTTGCCGCACCGCGGGCGATCGTCTCGCTGCGCAAGGGCGTTGGCGACCGACGTCAGATCGCCGACGCGCTGGCAGCGGCCTACGTCGGCGGGCACCGACCCGACTTCGCTGCGCTGCACCATCAGCCGCGCCGCGTTCTCGAGCTGCCCACCTATCCGTTCCAGCGCCGCCGTTTCTGGCCCAAGGCGTCGGCCATAACCGTCGACGGTCCGGCGGTCTCCGGAATCCTCGGAAGCGCCAAGGACCTCGCCTCCGGGGACTGCGTCTACACCAGCAGGTTGTCCGTCAAGTCGCAGCCGTGGCTGTCCGATCACGTGATCTACGGCACCGTCGTCGTCCCCGGCGCGACCTACGCGGCGATGGCGTTGGCTGCCGTCGGTACCCCGGCGCACGCGAAGGACGTCTTCTTCTACGAGCCGATCATCCTGCCCGAGAAGGCTTCTCGCGAGGTGCAGCTGACGTTGCACCCCCAGGCGGACGGTGAGTCGAAGTTTCAGGTCCACAGCCGCCCGTACGGGGAACGCGGCGCCGAGTGGTCGTTGAACGCCGAGGGCACCGTCGTAAGCGGCGTCTCCGAGATCCCAGTGGGCACCGACGAGTCGGTATGCGAGAGTGAACCGATCGACGAAGCGATCGAGCGACTGAACCGCATGCGTCCGCAGGACCTGTTCGAAACCTTTGCGGACCTGGAGCTGGCCTGGGGTCCGACCTGGTCCGGCTCGCTGAAGTCGCTGTGGCTGGGCGACGGTGAGGCGATCGGCGACATCGTCGTCGGTGAAGAACTCGCCGAACAACTCGGCATCGAGCCGATGCACCCGGTGTTGATGGACCTGTGCACCGGCGTCGCCTTCCCGGCGTTCCCGGCGCTTCTCGCGGCCGAACAGGGCGTGAACGATCTGTTCCTGCCGCTGCGCTACGGCCAGGTGACGCTGCGGGAGAAGATGCCTCGCAGGTTCTACTGCCGCGCCACGTGGCACGCCAATGAGCTCAACAACGAGACTCAGGTCTTCGATCTCGACTACCTCGATCGGGACGGCCGTCACCTCGGTGGGATACGCGAGTTCACGGTCAAGCGCGCGCCCCGCGAGGCGTTGCTGCGCGGCCTCGGAGGCGATGCCACCCGGCTCTTGTACACCCTCGGCTGGCACGAAGTGCCACAGGCACCGAGTGACGGCGCCCGAGGTTCGAACGGCACGTGGCTCATCGCCGGATTCGACGAACTGGCCGACCAGGTGCCGGGCTGCATCCCATTCGACCGAAGCACCGATCCGACGCTCTTGGGTGAATTGCTGGCTCAGGCCCACGAACGCGGCGTCGGATTCTCCGGCGTCGTGTGGCGCAGCAGCGCGCCGAATGACGAGGCGGACGGCGCAGGCGTGCCCGCGCGGATCGAGACCGAGATCGCGAACCTGCTGAGCGCTGTGCATACGGTGCAACGCGGCGAGGTGAAACTGCCCGGCGGGCTGTGGATCGTCACCGAGCGGGCCGTGGCCACCGAGTCCGGTGAGCCGGTCGATCCGGTGCAGGCCGCGCTGTGGGGATTCGGGCGCACCGCCATCAACGAGGAACCGGCGCTGCGCGCCAGACTGGTTGACTGCGACGGCTCACCAGAGGCCGTGCAGGTGCTGGCCGACTTGTTGGCCGGCCCGATCGAGGAGCCGGAACTCGCACTGCGACAAGGGAAGCTGCTGGCCTCCCGGTTGTTGCCATGGGCGCGCAGCGGTCATCTCACGGTGCCGCGCGGAGGCGACTACGCGCTGGCGCCGACCGAACGTGGTGCGATCGACAACCTGCGGCTGACCGAGGCGAACGTGCCGCCACCGGGCGAGGGCTACGTGCAGGTCCGGGTGGAGGCCGCGGGCCTCAACTTCCGGGACGTGCTCAACGTCCTCGGGCTCTACCCCGGCGACCCAGGACCCATCGGCGGCGACTTCGCAGGCACCGTCACCCAATTGGGTGAGGGCGCCACCGAACTCGAGGTGGGTCAGCGCGTCTACGGCTTCATGCAGGGCGCATTCGCCAGCCGGTTCAACGTGCCCGCCCAGCTGCTCGCTCCGATCCCCGACGGCGTGAGCGCGGTGGAGGCGGCAACGATCCCCGCGGCGGCCCTGACGGTCCGGCTTGCGTTCGACTGGGCGCAGTTGCAGCCCGGTGATCGCGTGCTCATCCACGCCGCCAGCGGCGGTGTCGGCCTGGCCGCGATCCAGATGGCGCAGCAACAGGGTGCCACCGTCTTCGCGACTGCCAGCAACTACAAACGCGCCACACTGCGCAAGCTGGGTGTGAAATACGTCTACGACTCGCGCACCACGGATTTCGCCGACCAGATTTTGGCGGATACCGGCGGCTCAGGTGTGGATGTAGTGCTCAACAGCCTCACCAGTGAGGGGTTCCTCGAAGCGACCGTGCGGGCCACCGCCCAGAATGGCCGTTTCGCCGAGATCGCCAAGCGCGACATCTGGACGCCCGAGCAGATGGCTGCGGCCCGTCCGGACATCGCCTACGAGATCGTGGCACTGGACACGGTGACCATCCAGGAGCCCGAGCGCATCCGTGAGTTGCTGACCGAGGTGTCGAAGGGGTTGGCCAAGGGCGAGTGGACGCCACTGCCCGCCGAGATCTACCCGTTGACCGAGTCGAGGGCTGCGTTCCGCCGCATGCAGCAGGCCCGGCATATCGGGAAGATCGTCGTGCAGATACCAAACCCGCTGCAGCCAAGAGCTGATCGGAGCTATCTGATCACCGGCGGACTCGGCGCGATCGGTCTGCACACGGCGTCGTATCTGGCCCAACTCGGAGCCGGTGACCTCGTGTTGACCAGCCGGCGTGCGCCCGACACGGACGCCCAGCGGGCGATCGACGAGATCGCCGAACGCTACAAGTGCCGCATCCACGTGTTCGCGGCCGATGTCGGCGACGAATCCGAGGTCGAACAATTGCTGGAGCGGATCCGCACGGAGTTGCCGCCGCTCGCCGGAGTGGTGCACCTCGCCGGCGTGCTCGACGACGCACTGCTGTCCCAGCAGAGCCTGGAGCGGTTCGAAACGACTCTGGCGCCCAAGGCCTTCGGCGCCTGGCACCTGGACAGGTTGACGAGGGACGATGAGCTGGACTTCTTCATCGTGTCCTCCTCGGTGTCCAGCTTGTTCGGCTCACCCGGTCAGTCCAACTACGCGACGGCCAACGCGCTGCTGGACGGCCTGGTCGCGCAACGAAGGGCGAACGGCTTGCCCGCCACCGGCGTCAACTTCGGTCCATGGGCCCAAGGCGGCATGGCCTCGTCGGCGGCCGCGACCGCCAACATCAGTGCCCAGGGTCTGATTCCACTGGAACCGTCGGCGGCGCTGGGTGCCCTCACCGAGGTCGTCGCCAACGGAACGGGTCAGGCCGCCGTCATCAAGGCCAACTGGCAGCGCGCTGCGAAAGTGCTGGGAAGCTCGCGTCCACCGATCCTTGACCTCGTGTTGCCGAGTGCCGTGGGAGAGGTGACCGGAGACAGCGAGTTGCTCAAGCAGATGCAGGAGATCCCGGTGCCGCAACGTGCCGGATTCGTGACCGAATTCCTGCAGCGCGAGGTGCAGAACTTCCTGCGGCTCGCGTCGCCCCCCGCCGCAACCAGTCGGTTCCTGGACCTTGGTACGGATTCACTGATGGCGATCGAGCTGCGCAACCGGCTGCACAGTCAGTTCGGCGGCGCATTCACCATCAATGCGACGGCGGTATTCGACTATCCGACCATCGGGGGGCTCGCCGAGTACCTCGTCGGTCAGCTGCCCGATGCGGAACCGGCGGAGGTGGCAACACCCCAGCCGGCGGCGGAGACCTAGGCCCAACGGGCGGTTTCCGCCTCGGCGGACAGCGCCGAACGCAACGGCACGTCGAGACCGTCGTAGATTCCTGCCTTCTGCGTCGCCAACCATTCGATGGCCCCGAGCAACCGGTTGGCAGCGGTGGTGTTGCCACCGTCTGCGCGCGTCCCGCCGGGGACGTCCGCGCGGCTGACGATGGTCAGCTGGGGATCGCCATCGACGATGACGCGATGGTCGCCGACGCCTTCGTCGGGTTGTGGCCACTGCGGAGCGCAGGCCGGATCGATGCGCGTGATGTGGTCGACGACGATGCGCTGCTTGCCGCCGGACCAGCCGATGATCTTCAGCCAGAATGCGCCCTGGCTGCCCCTCTCGAAGTGACCCATCACGTTCTCGACCGACTCTTCGAGGGGCAGTCGCTCGACGACCTCGGTGATCTCGTCGATCCGCAGACCGAGGCCCCGGCCGATCAACCGAATGTTGCCGCCCCACACCATCGTTGGGATCGATGGCAGCAGCATCATCGGGACCTCGTCCATCGACCCTCCGAAGCCGCAGCTCACTCGCACCGCATGCGGCTGGTCGTAGGTCGAGTAGTCGAAGATCTCCTGGCAGTAGATCGTCCGGATCCGGGTGCAGAGTCCGGCGGCCATGACCGCAAGGGCGTCGTTGGCCCAGCCGGGATCCACGCCGCTGACCAGCAGCGTGGAACCACCCTCCTCAGCGGCTGCGGTCAGGCGGTCGACCCACTCCTGCGGCGCGGAGCGCGGATCGTAGAGGGAGTACAGCGAGGGCGTGACGACGTGGGCGCCCGCGCGCAGACACCGCTCGATGTCTGCCACTGCCTCGTCGGGACGGATGTCTCCGGACGCCATGTAGGCCACCGCGTCACAGGCCGCCAGCGCCGCATCGACGTCCGTCGTGGCGAGGACGCCGGTCGCGGCATCGAGACCGGCGAACGTCGCTGCGTCCCGGCCCGACTTGGCCTCCGACGAGGTGATGACGCCGACGAGTTGCAACCCGGGAAACGCGACCGTGGATCGGATCGCCGTAGCCCCCATGTTGCCGGTTCCCCACACCACCACGCGCCTCATTCGCCACACCCTAGCGGGCGTGCTGGGGCCTCTCGTGGCAGACATCACAGTCGGGTGAATCAGCAGGTCAGGTGCCGTCCGAGACCGGTCGCACAGTCCCAATCAACCGTCGGGTTGGTTAGCCAGCAGAAATTTGCTCCACACTGCTTTGCGATCAAGTTACCAGCCGGTATAGTCGGCTGCAGTTACTGGTGGGTAACTTAGCCTTAGTACCCAACCGCAGACGGAATCTCATCGAGGAGAATCGTGAGTCATTACAAGAGCAACGTCCGTGACCAGGTATTCAACCTGTTCGAAGTGTTCGGCGTCGACAAGGTCCTCGGCGAGGGTGCATTCAGCGATCTCGACGTCGACACGGTCCGCGAGATGCTCGCCGAGATCAGCCGGATCGCCGAGGGCCCCGTGGCCGATTCGTTCGCCGAGTCTGACCGCAACCCCCCGATCTTCGACCCGGACGCGCACACGGTCACGCTTCCCGCAGCCTTCAAGAAGTCCGTCCGGGCGATCACCGACGGCGGCTGGGACAAGATCGGCATCAGCGAGGAACTCGGCGGCATGCCGATGCCCCGCGCGCTGCAGTGGGCCCTGATGGAACACGTGCTCGGCGCCAACCCGGCGGTCTACATGTACGCCATGGGTGCCGGCTTCGCGGACATCTTCTTCCACCAGGCCACCGAAGAGCAGAAGAAGTGGGCGATCCTCGCTGCGGAGCGCGGCTGGACCTCCACGATGGTGCTCACCGAGCCCGACGCGGGTTCGGACGTCGGCGCGGGCCGCACCAAGGCCGTCCAGCAGCCCGACGGCACGTGGCACATCGACGGCGTGAAGCGCTTCATCACCTCCGGCGACGCCGACGACCTCGGCGAGAACATCCTGCACCTGGTGCTGGCGCGCCCCGAGGGCGCCGGACCGGGCACCAAGGGTCTGTCGCTGTTCTTCGTGCCGAAGTACCACTTCGACTTCGAGACCGGCGAGCCCGGCGAGCGCAACGGCGTCTTCGTCACCAACGTCGAGCACAAGATGGGCCTCAAGGTCTCCGCGACCTGCGAGCTCTCCCTCGGCCAGCACGGCATCCCCGCCGTGGGTTGGCTCGTCGGCGAGGTGCACAACGGCATCGCGCAGATGTTCGACGTCATCGAGCAGGCTCGAATGATGGTGGGCACCAAGGCCATCGCCACGCTGTCGACCGGCTACCTCAATGCACTCGAGTACGCCAAGACCCGCGTGCAGGGCGCCGATCTGACCCAGATGACCGATAAGGCCGCGCCACGCGTAACCATCACGCACCACCCGGACGTGCGTCGTTCGCTGATGACCCAGAAGGCGTACGCCGAGTCGCTTCGCGCGCTGTACCTGTACACCGCGACGTTCCAGGACGCCGAGGTCGCCAAGGCCGTGCACGGCGTGGACGCCGAGCTCGCCGGCAAGGTCAACGATCTGCTGCTTCCGATCGTCAAGGGCGTCGGCTCGGAGCAGGCCTACGCCAAGCTGACCGAGAGCCTGCAGACCTTCGGTGGCTCGGGCTTCCTGCAGGACTACCCGGTCGAGCAGTACATCCGTGACGCCAAGATCGACTCGCTCTACGAAGGCACCACCGCCATCCAGGCGCAGGACTTCTTCTTCCGGAAGATCGTGCGCGACAAGGGTGTTGCGTTGGGCTACGTCGCGAACGAGATCGAGCAGTTCGTCAAGAACGAGTCGGGCAACGGCAGGCTGAAGGCCGAGCGCGAGCTGCTGGCGAACGCGCTGGCGGACGTTCAGGGCATGGCCGCCACGCTGACCGGCTACCTGATGTCAGCGCAGGAGGACTCCGCCAACATCTACAAGGTGGGCCTCGGCTCCGTGCGCTTCCTCATGAGCGTCGGCGATCTGGTGCTCGGCTGGTTGCTGCAGAAGCAGGCCGCCGTGGCCATCGCCAAGCTCGACGAGGGTGCCACCGGCGCTGACAAGTCCTTCTACGAGGGCAAGATCGCCGTCGCGTCGTTCTTCGCGAAGAGCTTCCTGCCGCTGCTTTCCAGCACGCGTCTGGTGCTCGAGAACATCGACAACGAGATCATGGAACTCGACGAGGCTTCGTTCTGATCTGGTTCCACACCGCACTGTTCGACGCCAAGGGCCCCCGCTAAGGCGGGGGCCCTTCGCGTTCGCCACGACGCACAGTCCGCGCTTACGACGACTTTGGCTTACGTACAGCTTTGATTGCCACCATGTAACAGTGCCCGCACAACACGTTCCCGTTGCCGTGGACCTCTTGGCCGCCGATGCGCCTGCCAACTACCACCATGGGTTGTCGCTGCTGCAAGGGTGGTTGCCGCTGACCCTCCAGACCATCGCCATCATCGTGCTGGTCCTGGCGATCGGCTGGCGGTCGCGTCGGTGGCGCCTGGTGTGGCTCCCGGTGTCCATCGTGGTGGGGTTGGCGGTCGCGGCGTGGGCGCACTGGTACGTCGACTCCCAGGGCATGGCCGGCGATCCCGCCCCCGACTCGCTTTGGATCTGGACCGGCCTGACCGGGTTCGCCCTTTGCGCCGCAGTGCTCGGATGGCGCGGCATCAAGTGGCGACGGGTGGCCACCGTGGCCGCCGTCCCGCTGTCTCTGCTCGGCACGGGTCTGGCACTGAACACCTGGGTCGGCTACTTCCCCACCGTGCAGATCGCCTGGAATCAGTTGACCGCGGGGCCCCTGCCCGACGAGACCGACCTCGCCACCGTCACGGCGATGCAGAAGGCCGGTACCGTCCCAACGCACGGCAGCGTCATCCCCGTCGACATTCCTGCGACCGCCTCGGGCTTCAAGCACCGCACCGAACTGGTGTACCTGCCCCTCGATGGTTCGCCTCCAACCCGGCACCGAAACTGCCGGTGGTGATGATGATCGGCGGAGAGTTCAACACTCCTGCCGACTGGCTCCGCACCGGCAACGCGGCATCGATCGCAGATTCGTTCGCGGCATCGCACGGCGGTAATGCGCCGGTGCTGGTCTTCGTCGACTCCGGCGGGTCGTTCAACAACGACACCGAATGCGTGAACGGCGTCCGCGGCAACGTGGCAGACCACCTCACCAAGGACGTGGTGCCGTACGTGAACGCGACCTTCGGCACCAGCACCGCAGGCGCCGACTGGGGCGTCGTGGGCTGGTCGATGGGAGGCACGTGCGCAGTCGACCTGACGGTGATGCATCCCGAATTGTTCAGCAGCTTCGTCGACATCGCAGGCGACACGGGGCCCAACGCGGGCACCAAGGACCAGACGGTGGCCCGACTCTACGGCGGGAACGAGGCCACGTGGGCCGAATTCGATCCGTCGACGGTCATCACCAAACACGGTCCGTACAAAGGGGTTTCGGGCTGGTTCGCCATCTCCACCGACGCCCCGACCCAACACAAGTTCGCTCAGGGGAGCGACGCCGTCGGGCTCGGCGGACGCGACGGTGCGGGTATGCCAACCGATCAGACCCAGGCGGCAAATGCGCTGTGCGGCCTCGGCAGGGCGAACGGCATCACGTGTTCAGTGGTGCCGACGACCGGCCGCCACGACTGGCCGCTGGCGACGCAGGTCTTCACCGCGGCGTTCCCCTGGCTGGCCGGGGCACTACACACGCCTGGCGTTGCAGCGGTCCCGTTGCCTGCGGGAGCACCGGTCGCGCCTGCCGCGGCACCGGTGGCGGCGCCCATGCCGATGGCACCTGCGGGACGCTGACCGACTGAGCTCAGTGGTCGAGCTTGCGCAGCACTGCGCGAGTGCGTGCCCGGCCCTCGGGTGAGGGATCGAAGGTGGCGGCGACATACTCGTCGACCCCGGCTGCGCTCAACTCCGCGAGGCGGTCCCTGACGGTCGCCTCGTCGCCGATGATCGCGGCGTCCTCCGGCCCGGCGTAGCCCTCGCGGTCGAGCATGGCGCGGTAGGACGGGAGCACGCCGTACATGGCGAACTGTTGGGCGGCCAGCTTGCGGGCGGCGTCGACGTCGTCGGTCACGCTCACCGGAAGCGCCGCCACCACCCTGACCGAATCCTCGGCGCGACCCGCGTCGGCGGCAGCCTGTCGCAGCGTCGGGCTGACGTGACCGGCCAGCGTCTTGGGTCCCGTCATCCAGGTGCACGTACCCGCCGTACGTCGGCCGGCGATCTTCAACAGCTGCGGGCCGAGCGCCGCGATGTAGACGTCGGGGCGCGGGGCGCCGGGGATCATCAAGGCGCCGCGGGTGGTGAAGATCTCGCCCGTCGCATCGGCCGGTTCACCGGCGAGGAGCGGCAGCAGACCGTCGAGGAATTCGTTGAGCCTGCGCACCGGCCGGTCCCACGGGATGCCCCACATGCCTTCGGTGACGGCCTGGTGCGTCATGCCGAGGCCGAGGATGAACCGACCGTGCGACACGAGGCTGACGGTCAGCGCCCGCTGCGCCATCTGCATCGGGTGCTGATTCTGGATGGGGACGACGCCGCTGGCGACCTCGATGTCGTGGACCTCACGCAGCGCCACTGCCGCGATCGTGAGAAGGTCTGGCTCGTAAGGCATCTGGCTCATCCACAGCCGGCGGAAACCCTCCTCGCGCAATTGGGCGAGGTTCTGCACGGTGGCCTCGACGGGATTGTCGGCACCTGCTCCGCTGAGTTGCCCGAACATACTGACCTGCATGTTTCGCACGCTCCCTGTCTACATCGCCGTCGAGATCTGCGCTAGGGTCGTCGATTTCCGGCATTCACGACCCTAGTGCAGAAGTCGAGGCGCCTTCAGCGTTCAATGGCCAAGCATGACGACCGAAGCGGCTCGACTCCAGAATTTCGGGCCCAACTGGTTCGCATCGGTGATGGGCACCGGGATCGTGGCGACGGCCGGAGCGACGCTGCCGGTTCACGTCCCCGGCTTGCACGTGTTCTCCCGTGTCGTGTGGGTCGCGGCCGCCGTCCTGCTGGTGGTCCTGCTGATCGCGGTGACGGCGCAGTGGCTACGCCATCCGACGGTCGCCAGGGCTCATTCCCGCAATCCGCAGATGGCGCACTTCTACGGCGCCGCCCCGATGGCGCTGCTGACCGTCGGCTCCGGCGCCATCCTGGTCGGCAAGGACCTCACCGGAACCCAGTTGGCCGTCGGCCTGGACTGGGTGTTGTGGTCGGCGGGCACCGTCGGCGGTCTCTTCACCGCGGCCACCATCCCGTTTCTGATGTTCACCCAACTCAACGTCGAGCCCGACGCGGCGTTCGGCGGCTGGCTGATGCCGGTCGTGCCGCCGATGGTGTCCGCCGCCGCGGGTGCCCTGCTGATTCCGCACATGGCGCCGGGCACCTGGCGCACCACGATGCTCTACGGCTGTTACGCGATGTTCGGTCTGTCGCTGATCGCGGCCTTGATCATCATCAGCATGATCTGGAGCAGGCTGGCCCTGTACGGCACCTCCGGCACGGCCAGGGTTCCGACGCTGTGGATCGTGCTGGGCCCGCTGGGTCAGGGCATCACGGCAGCCGGGCTGCTCGGCACGGCCGCGGCGCTGGCGGTGCCCGCCGAACTCGCCAGCGCGATGAACGTCTTCGCGGTCCTGTTCGGCGTGCCCGTGTGGGGATTCGCGCTGCTGTGGATCGTGCTGGCCACCGAATTGACGGTGCGCACCCTGCGGCGCGGAATGCCGTTCGCGCTGACCTGGTGGAGCCTGACGTTTCCCGTCGGCACCTTCGTAACTGGTACCACCCAGTTGGCCGTCCACACCGGTCTGCCCGCGTTCAAGGTGGCTGCGGTGATCGCGTACACCGGGCTGCTGTGCACCTGGGGATTGGTCGCCGTGCGGACCACGCGCGGCAGCGTCGGCGGAAGCCTGTTCGCGCCGCCGCCGAGTGCGGGCCCGGTGAAGGCGAAGAAGGATCCGCCGCGAGCGGACTAGCTGTCACGCATTGAGTGTGCGCAGAGATCGCGAAAGTGCCGCAATTCGCGATCTCAGCGCACACGCGATGTTGGGGCACCCGCAAAAGTAAGTGCCCCGTGTTGCCGTCGGGTCGGGGGGTCAGACGGCAACACGGAGCTACTACCCCTATCGAGTCCTCGTCCCATGGCGTTACACCGGCGGACGAGAAGTTCTTCACGCCTCCAGAATCGCGGTGACGCCCTGCCCGCCTGCCGCGCAGATCGAGATGAGGCCGCGGACGGGCTGGCCGGTCTCGGCCTTCTTCTCCGCGAGCTGCTTGGCGAGTTGGGCGACGATGCGCCCGCCGGTCGCCGCGAACGGGTGACCTGCGGCCAGCGACGAACCGTTGACGTTCAGCTTGGACCGGTCGATGGAGCCGAGCGCAGCGTCGAGGCCGAGCCGCTCCTTGCAGTACTCCTCGGACTCCCACGCCGCGAGGGTGGCGAGCACGACCGACGCGAACGCCTCGTGAATCTCGTAGAAGTCGAAGTCCTGCAGCGTCAACCCGTTGCGGGCCAGCAGCCGCGGCACCGCGTAGGTGGGCGCCATCAGTAGGCCGTCGGATCCGTTGACGTAGTCGACCGCCGCCGTCTCGCCGTCGACGAAGTACGCGAGCACCGGCAGCGAATGCGCCTCGGCCCACTCGTCGGTGGACAGCAGTGCCACCGAGGCGCCGTCGGTCAGCGGCGTCGAGTTGCCCGCCGTCATGGTCGCGTCGCCGAGCTTGACGCCGAAGACCGGCTTGAGCTTGGCCAGCTTCTCGGCCGTCGAATCGCCGCGCAGGTTGTTGTCGCGGTACAGGCCGAGGAACGGGCTGACGAGATCGTCGAAGAAGCCACGGTCGTAGGCGGCGGCCATGTTCTGATGGCTGGCCGCGGCGAGGGCATCCTGGTCGACGCGCTTGACGCCCATCTCCTTGGCGGTGACAGCCGCGTGCTCACCCATCGACATGCCCGTGCGGGGCTCGCCGTTGGTGGGAATCTCGACGCCGATGGCCGCAGGCAACTGACCGACGAGCTTGAGCCTGTCGAGATTGGACTTGGCCCGGCGCAGGCCGAGCAGGACGCGGCGCAGGTCATCGCCCAGTGCGATGGGCGCATCGGAGGTGGTGTCAACGCCGCCCGCGACGCCCGAGTCGTACTGGCCGAGCGCGATGCCGTTGGCCACCGCGATGGTCGACTGCAGGCCGGTACCGCAGGCCTGCTGCAGGTCATAGGCGGGGGTGTACGCCGACAGCGCGCTGCCGAGCACGCATTCGCGCATCAAGTTGAAGTCGCGGCTGTGCTTGAGCACCGCACCACCGACGACGGCGCCGAGGCGCTCACCCTTGAGGTTGAACCGATCGACGAGGCCGCTGAGGGCCGCGGTGAACATGTCCTGGTTCGACGCGTTGGCGTACGCGCCGTCGGAGCGCGCGAAGGGAATTCGGTTGCCGCCGAGAACGGCTACTCGTCGGGTTGCCTTGGTGTCGGCCACAGTCTCCTCCAATACGTTCCAGCGCACTGACGAGCGACGTCAGTGTCGAGGGTCATACTACCCACCTTTCTTACTCTGGAGTAAGTTCGTGACCGATACGACAGTGCCTCGCCGTAAACGGGGTACCCCTGGTTTGTACGCATACCCGTTTCTTCTCGAAAGGCAGCTCTGTGGCTTCCGACCTGTTCTCTCAAGTGGTCAACTCCGGTCCGGGGTCTTTCCTGGCCAAGCAACTCGGCGTCCCGCAGCCGGAGACCTTGCGCCGCTACCGCCCGGGTGAGCCCCCGCTGGCCGGTCCTCTGCTGGTCGGCGGCGAAGGCCGCGTAGCGGAGCCGCTGCGCAGCGCACTGGCCGAGGACTACGACCTGGTTCGCAACAACGTCGGCGGCCGCTGGGCCGACACGTTCGGCGGCCTGGTGTTCGACGCCACCGGCATCACCGGCCCCGAGGGCCTCAAGGCGCTGCGCGACTTCTTCACCCCCGTACTGCGCAACATCGGCTCCAGCGGTCGGGTCGTCGTCATCGGCACGACGCCCGACCAGACGAGCAGTGTCGACGAGCGCATCGCCCAACGCGCGCTGGAGGGCTTCACCCGCTCGCTCGGCAAGGAACTGCAGCACGGCGCGACGGTCGGACTGGTCTACCTGGCCGCCGACGCCAAACCCGCCGCCACCGGCCTGGAGTCCACCGTGCGATTCCTGCTGTCGGCGAAGTCCGCCTACGTCGACGCGCAGGTGTTCTACGTCGACGCGCAGGATTCGGTGCCGCCCGCCGACTGGGACAAGCCCCTGGACGGCAAGGTGGCGCTGGTGACCGGGGCGGCGAGAGGCATCGGCGCCGAGATCGCGAAGGTGTTCGCCCGCGACGGTGCCAAGGTGGTCGCAATCGACGTCGAGCAAGCGGCTGAGGCGCTCGCCGAGACGGCGACGAAGGTCGGCGGAACGGCATTGGCCCTCGACGTCACCGCAGCCGACGCGGTGGACCGCATCACCGAGCATCTGCGCGAGCACTACTCGGATCACAACGGGGGCAAGGCCGACGTTCTGGTCAACAATGCGGGCATCACCCGCGACAAGCTGCTCGCCAACATGGACGAAGGCCGGTGGGACTCCGTCGTCGCAGTCAATCTGCTTGCCCCGCAACGTCTTGCCCAGGGATTGGTGGACAACGGCACGATCGGCGATGGCGGCCGCATCATCGGGCTGTCCTCGATGGCGGGTATCGCGGGCAACCGCGGGCAGACCAACTACGCCGCCACCAAGGCGGGCATGATCGGCATGACGCAGGCCTTGGCGCCGGTTTTCAGCGAAAAGGGCATCACCATCAACGCCGTCGCACCGGGATTCATCGAGACCGAGATGACCAAGGCGATTCCGCTGGCCACCCGCGAGGTGGCCCGCCGGCTCAACTCGCTCTTCCAGGGCGGCCAGCCCGTGGACGTCGCCGAGGCCATCGCCTACTTCGCCAGCCCCGCGAGCAATGCCGTCACCGGCAACACCATTCGGGTGTGCGGCCAGGCCATGTTGGGAGCGTGACGTGAGCCAGCCGAGTGGCCTGAAGAACATGCTGCTGGCCGCGGCGGGGGCCCTGCCATTCGTCTCACGCGACGGCCGTCTGCCCGAGCACACCGTCACCGTCGACGACCTCGCCATCGACCGGGCCAACGTCGCCGAATACGCGGCCGTGACCGGGTTGCGGTTCGGTGACGCCGTACCGCTGACCTATCCCTTCGCGCTCACGTTCCCCTCGGTGATGTCACTGGTGAGTGGCTTCGACTTTCCCTTCGCCGCAATGGGTTCCGTGCACGTCGAGAACCAGATCACCCAGTACCGGCCGATCGCCGTCACCGACACCGTCGGCGTCAAGGTACATGCGGAGAACCTCAGGGAGCACCGCAAGGGTCTCCTGGTCGACCTCGTCACCGACGTCAGCGTCGGCAACGACGTGGCCTGGCATCAGGTGACGACGTTCCTGCACCAGCAGCGAACCAGCCTGTCCGACGAACCGAAGTCCGAGCCGAAGAAGCCGACGAGGTTGCCGCCGCCGAATGCCGTCCTGCACATCACGCCGGGCCAGATCCGCCACTACGCATCCGTCGGCGGAGACCACAACCCGATCCACACCAGCTCCATCGGGGCGAAGTTGTTCGGCTTCCCGACGTCGATCGCGCACGGAATGTTCACTGCGGCAGCCGTGCTCGCGAACATCGAGGGCCAGCTCCCCGATACCGTGAAGTATTCGGTGCGCTTCGGCAAGCCGGTGCTGCTGCCCGCTCGAGTCGGCCTGTACACCGAGCGCGTGTCCGACGGCTGGGAACTGGCGCTGCGCAACTTGAGCAAGGGCTACCCGCACCTGACGGGGTCGGTCAGCGCGCTGTAGCCGGGTAGACCAAGTCGGGGTCGACGTTCTGCGCCTCGTACAGCCGCTTGTAGAGGCCGCCGTCGGCGATCAGCGAGCTGTGGTCGCCCTGCTGCGCGATGCGTCCGTCCTCGATGACCAGGATGCGATCGGCGACCGCGGCGATGAAGTCCATGTCGTGACTGATCACCAGGCACGTGCGGTCCTCGGCGTAGCCGCGGATCACACCGGTCAACCTCGCCCGCTGGTCGGCGTCGAGATTCTCGGTCGGCTCGTCGAGCAGGAGCACCTCGGGCTTGCGTAACAGGCAACGCGCCAAGGCGATCAGCCGCTTCTGCCCACCGGATGGGACCTGCACGTCCACCACCGTGTCGTAGCCGTCGTGCATCTTCTGCGGATCGACGATGACGGAGTGGACGTTGGCCCGTTCACACGCCTCTTCGATCTCCGCGTCGCCGGCTTCCGGCCGTGCCAACCTGACGTTCTCGCGGATCGTGTCCTTGGTGAAGAAGGGGAACTGAGCGAGCTTGGAGACCTGGTCGCGCAGCGAGGCGATCGTCACGTCGTCGATGGGATGACCGTCGAGCAGAATCCGGCCCCGCTGCGGGTCCAGGAACCTCAGCACCAGGTTGTACACCGTCGACTTGCCCGATCCGATGCCACCGACGAGGGCCACCGTCTCGCCCTCCTTGATCGAGAACGACAGCCCGTCAAGCACTGTCTGCTCGGGGTCATAACCGAGGCGACGTCCTCGAAGACCAGGTTGCCGTAAACCTCGCCGAGCGCGACGGCATCGGCACGCTCCTTGACCGACGGGCGGGTGTCGAGCAGTTCGTAGGTCGACGCGGCACTCGGCGCCACCGATTGATACGTGGTGTAGGCGCCCATGACCCGTTGCGCCGCTCCGAACATCGTCGGGACCATCCCCGCGAAGACCATCAGGCCGGCGAACGTGAGGCCGAAACTCGAGCTGAACCCGATTCCGATCAGCAACACGACCACGGTGCTCAGCGCGACGAACACCTGAGATCCGTTGGCGGTGGCCTGCATCCAGATCACGGCGGACGCGTCGCTCTTGGCGGCACCGTCGGACACCTCGTGAAACCGCTTGCTGCGCACGGACTGCGCATTGAACAACTGGATTTCGGCGATCCCGCTCATCGTCTGCTCGAGCTCCGCGCCCATCGCCCGATCCGCGTCCATCGTTCGCCGCACGGCCGCCTGGACGTGACGCCCGGCGTACTTCAGCGTCAGCAGGGCCAGCGGCGTGAGGGCCAGCGCGGCGATCGTCATCTGCCACGACAGCGCCACCAGGTAGCAGACAGCCGCAAGGAGCACCACGGAGTCGATCAGCGGCGGCAGCAGGCAGTCCGTCAGAAGCCGTTGCACCCCAGCGGATTCCGTTGTCACGCGGTGCATGAGCGCCCCGCTTCGCGAGGCGGTGAAGAAGTCCAGTGACAGCGACTGGAGGTGGTCGTGCACACGTTGCCGGATGTCCGTGACGAGCACCCGCTCGACCTTCGTCCCGACCCAGGCGTTGACGAGGTACATCAGCTGCGTCAGCACCAGTGCAGACGCCCACACCGTCAGCAGCACCGCGAACGGCACCGAACCTGCGACGTCGCTGAGCGGTCCGTCGACGCGCGCGACCAGTGGGCCCCGCAGATCCCATACCCCGCTGAGGTTTCCGCTCATTCCCGCGTCGGCGACGACCTGCATCATGGGTCCGAAGGCGGCGGCCGAGACGTATGGCAACGCGGACGCGACCGCGCCGACGACGAACAGCACCACGATCGAGCTGCGGACTGCCGGGAGCATCTCGAGGCTCCGCCTGATGAGACGGTCGGGGCTCACCGCAGGTGTCGACATCACATCGGCCATCGCGTCCACCTCTTCCGGCAGATGAGGCAAGGGCCCCATTGGCCGAGAGGCTATCCGGTTGCCGCGGGAAGCGCCTGGGTATCGGCCGGTCTACCCTTCAAGCCGCGCCAGAACAGGTTGATCATCAGCTCGGCGGCCTCGTGGACGTCGGCGTCGCCGGTGCTGACCCTGGTCGCCACGGCCTCCCCCGCGCCCACCAACGCGACCGCCATCATGTCGAAGTCGGTGCCAGGCTCGGGGTTTCGCGTGCCGGACTGCAGCAGCCTGCCGACGAGGTCGATGATGCGCTCGCGACCCTCGCGCACCGTGTGGGCAAAGGCCTGCGAGCTGGTGGCCTGCGTGTACAGCACCATCCAAGAGGCTCGATTGGTGTCGATGTAGCTGAGGAACGAGACGACCGCGTTGCGCAGCAGATCCTTCGCGGGCTGCGTGAAGTCGATGTCGGCGCGCACCGAGTCGACGAACCGCCCGAGTTCGCGGTCCAGGCACGCGCCGAACAGCTCTTCCTTCGAGCCGTAATAGAGGTAGAGCATCGGCTTCGAGATCTCGGCCTGCGCGGCGATCGCGTCCATGGACGTCTCGTGATAGCCGTTCACCGAGAACATCTGCACCGCGGCATCGAGCATCTGCTGTTCGCGGACGGCGCGCGGCAACCGCTTCGTTCCACCTGCCATCAGATCAGACTAAGCAATGGCGGGCAGTTCAGCCCCCGCAGAGTGGACTCTTGCCCTTGAGCGCGGCGATTCGCAGCACCGAGCCGTCCACCTTCTTCATGTCCAGCTCGCCGGCGTTCACGGCGGCCTCCAGCGCGTCGAGCACCCCGGGAACCTCGTCGGTGGTGATCC